>CAZBZD010000156.1:0-4626 GCA_964496295.1 uncultured Rhodanobacteraceae bacterium
CGGCGGATGGGTGGCGAACAGGCTGGAAAAACGCCCGGCCTCGCCGAACAGCATGTGCGCCACTTCCTGCTTGTTGTGCGCGGCCAGTTGCGAGCCGGCCTGCAGCGCCGCGATCTTCTTCAGCGCGCCGGCGATGCCCGCGGTCTGGCGCGTGAACTGCACCGCCGAGGCGTCGGCCAGCGACTCGCGCGAGCGCGACACCGCCGCCTGGATCAGGCGCCCGAAGAAAAAGCCCACGTAGCCGACCACCACCACCGCGATGCCGATCAGGGCCAGCGACGCGGTGCCGTTGCTTCCGCGCGAACGCACGCGGCCGCCCGAGTACAGCATGAAGCGCCCGACGATGCCGATCACCATGATCCCGAACAGCAGCCCCATCAGGCGGATGTTGAGGCGCATGTCGCCGTTGAGCACGTGGCTGAACTCGTGCGCGATCACGCCCTGCAGCTCGTCGCGCGTGAGCCGCTCCAGGCAGCCCTGGGTGACGCACACGGCGGCGTCGGACGGCGTGTAGCCGGCGGCGAAGGCGTTGATGCCCGGCTCGTTTTCCATCACGAAGATGTCCGGCACCGGCACGCTCGAGGCGATGGCGATTTCCTCGATGACGTTGCGCAGGCGCCGCCAGGTCGGGTTGGCGGTGTCGTCGGGCACTGGCGTGGCGCCCATGCCCCGGGCCACCGCGGCGCCGCCGCCGCGCAGGCTGGCCACGCGGTACATGGACGCCAGCACGATCAGCACCAGCACGGCCACGCTGACCATGGCCACGGTGACCCAGTCGATCGCGAAACCGCCCGGCGGCGCGCCCGCGACTTGTTCCGGCCGGTGCAGGCCGAAGGCCAGCACCACCACCGCGTCCACCGCCGCGACCACCGCCAGCACGGCCAGCGCGAACAGCACCACCAGCCAGAAGCTGCCGCGGCGAACCTTGTTCTGGTGGGCGAAGAAGTCCATCGCAACCGGCTCCGGGACGCGGCCGGATCAGCCGAAGGAGACCTTGGGTGCCTCGCGTGCCTCGGGGTTCTCCAGTTCCAGCGGCTCGGCCGGCTGGAAGCCGAAGCTGCCCGACACCAGCGAGGCCGGGAAGGTCTCGCACTGGTTGTTGTAGGTCATCACGCTGTCGTTGTAGGCCTGGCGCGCGAAGGCGATGCGGTTTTCGGTGGAGGTGAGCTCCTCGGACAACTGCATCATGTTCTGGTTGGCCTTGAGGTCGGGGTAGGCCTCGGACAGGGCGAACAGGTGGCCCAGGGTCTGCGTGAGCATGTTTTCCGAGCGCCCCAGTTCCTGCATCGCCGCGGGATCGCCGGGGTTGGCCTTGGCCCCTTCCAGGCCGTCCACGGCGGCGGTGCGCGCACGGGTCACGGCCTCCAGGGTTTCGCGCTCGTGCTCCAGATAGCCCTTGGCGGTGGCCACCAGGTTGGGAATCAGGTCGTGGCGCCGCGTGAGCTGCACGTCGATCTGCGCGAAGTTGTTCTTGTAGTTGTTGCGGGCCTTCACCAGGCCGTTGTAGACGGCGATGAAGTACACCACAATGATGGCGATAATCACCAGAACGACAATCAAGGTCGTCATCGCTTTTCCTCCTCCCGTGGCGCCCTTGCGCCACCTGCCCGCAGATTACCATGCAGCCACGCCTCGTCGCCTGTTTCCTGTTGTCGCTGGCCGGGACGGCCCTGCCCGCCCTCGCCGCGCCGCCCGCCGCCACGTCGCCCGACACGATCTCCCTGCAGGAGGTCGAGGCCGCGGCCACCGACCTCGACCACTGGCTCGACAAGGTCGAGCAGCGCGACGACGTGGTCGGCCTGGCCACCGCGGTGGTGGTCGGCCAGCACGTGGCCTACGAGCGCACCATGGGCTACGCCGACGCGCACACCGGCGAGCACGTCACGCCCGCCACCGTGTTCCGCCTGGCCTCGCTGTCCAAGGCCTTCGCCACGGCCATGACCGGGCTGCTGGTGCACCGCAACCGGCTGTCCTGGGACTCGCGCCTGAAGGACATCCTGCCGTTCTTCAAGCTCAAGGACCTCCGCGACACGCGCAACGCCACCGTGCGCGACATCGCCGGCCAGCGCCTGGGCCTGCCGCGCAACAGCTACGACCTGCGCCTGGAAGCGGACGTGCCCTATCCCGAGCTGGTGCGCCAGCTGTACCGCATCGACCCGATCTGCGACGTCGGCTCGTGCTACAGCTACCAGAACATCGCCTTCAGCCTGCTCGGCGACGTGATCCACGCCCGGACCGGCGCCTTCTTCGACCGCGAGGTCGGCAAGAACCTCTTCCGCCCGCTGGGCATGACCACCGCCAGCTACGGCCGCGACGGCCTGGAGCAGAGCAAGAGCTGGGCGCGCCCGCATTACTGGCACGACGACCACTGGGTGCCCTACGAGCCCAACCTCGACTACTACCACGTCTCGCCCGCGGCCGGCGTCAATGCCAGCCTGCGCGACATGGAGCAGTGGCTGATCGCGCAGATGGGCTACCGCCCCGCCGTGCTGCCGCGGGACGTGCTCGAGACGCTGCATGCCCCCGGCATCAACACGCCCAGCGAAACCTGGGCCACGCCGTGGCGCCGCGCGCGCGTGGAACATGCGCACTACGCGCTGGGCTGGCGCGTGTACGACTACGCCGGCCACACGCTGATCTTCCACGCCGGCGCGGTGAAGGGCTACCGCGCCGAAATCGGGTTCTTTCCCGAATACAACGTCGGCATGGTGATCCTGTGGAACTGCACCGACCCGGTGCCCGCGGGCCTGATGCCGATGTTCCTGGACCGCCTGCTGGGCCTGCCGCACACCGACTGGGCCGGGCTGGACGGCAAGCGCCGCCACCGGCGCTGATGCCGTCCGCCTCGCGCGACGAGCGGTCCGGAAACCCGCCGCAACGCCCCGCCGTCCGCAAAAAGCAACGGCGCGGCAAGTGCCGCGCCGTTGAGGCGGCGTCCGCCGGCTGGCGGATCAGCCGTTGCCGAGCGAGAACACGATGCGCTTGCGCATGGTCACCGGCATCGGCGTGCCGTTGCGCAGCGCCGGCTTGAACTCCCAGCGCGAGACCGCGCGTTCGGCGGCATGATCGAAGACGTGCCTGGGATCGGCGTCGATCACGCCGACGTTGTGCACCTTGCCGTCCACGCCCACGGTGAACTGGACGACCACCCAGCCTTCGCGCCGCATGCGCGCGGCGACCGCCGGATAGCGCGGCTTGACCCGCTTGACCAGCACCGCATTCTGGATGACCACCTGGGGCTTGGTCTTTTCCGGTTGCTCCGGTTCCGGCTCCGGCGCCTGCTTGGCCACTTCCCGGGCCTGCTGTTTCGCGGCCGCGGCCGCGGCGGCCTGCTGGGCCGCCTTCTGCTTGGCGAGCTGCTCCTGCTTGGCCTGCTGGGCCGCGGCGGCGGCGGCCGCCTCCTGCTGCCGCTGCTCGGCAAGCTGCTCGGCCTGCGCCTGCTGCTGCTTCACCTTGCGGCGCGCATCCAGCTTGGAACGCAGGATGGTCAGGGTGTAATTGTCCGGATCGGCCTTGGACAACAGCGCGATTTCACGGTTGGCCTCGCTGAAATTGCCCGCGTTGATGACCTGCTCGGCCGCATTGGCGGCAAACGGGAAGGTTTCGCGCAGCGCGTCCTTGGCCACCTGGTTGTCCGGCTGGCGATCGAGCACCTTCAGGTAGAACTCGAAGGCATTGTTGCCCGCCGGCGCCAGCAGGCGCTGTTCGGTGATGGCCTTGCTCGCCTCGGCCAGCAGCTCGGACGTGGACATGGCGGCCACGTTCGCCGGCGGCGGCGCCTTGGCGGCGACCTTCTTGCCGGCGGCACTGGGCGCCGGCACGGCGCTCGACATCACCTGGTGGTGCGGGCGCAGGATCAGGAACCACACCGCCGCCGCCAGCACCGCGATGATGACGATGGCGACGAGAAAGGTGGCGACCGAAGCGCCGCGCGCCTGCCGGGATCGGGAAACTGTCGTTCGGGTATTCATGGCAACTCGCTGATGATTCACATACCCGCGCGAGGGACGGCCTGTACGCCGTACAGCCCATGCGATGAACCTGTTGCCCGGTGCTGCGGTGGCATGCCGTACGCATGCACGGTGCGGCAACCGTCCTGCCCATTCCCTGCAGTCTGAAAACGGCAAACGCGACACATGCACGGATCCCCCCGTAACCCGGGCCGACGGACCATCAGGCACGTTCCTTCGACACGGATAGCCGAAAGGTACCCGGTTTTTGCCGCGGATGCCAATAGGAAAGGTTCCGACCTCCCCGCTCCGTCCGTGCCGGGACGCCGATCCCGCCGCGACCGGCCCGCGCACAAACGAAACGCCCCGGGAGTCCCGGGGCGAAAATCGCTTGCCAATCACGTCCTGCGCTGGGCAACCACAGGAGGCAACCGACAAGAGTCGGCCTTGTCGTTGTCCTTACTTGCGGGAACGGGTCCTGGCCCGTGCCTTCGAAGTACGCGAAGCGCGGGCCACGCGTGAGGTGGCCGTCTTCTTGGTCGCCTTGCGTGCGGGGCTCTTGCGGGCCGTCTTCTTGGCCGTGGTCTTGCGGGCCGTCTTCTTGGCGGCCTTCCGGGTCGCCTTCCTGGCGGGGCTCTTGCGTGCCGTCTTCTTGGCGGCCTTCCGGGTCGCCTTC
>CAZBZD010000157.1:0-4610 GCA_964496295.1 uncultured Rhodanobacteraceae bacterium
TGCACCGTGACCGGCGGCTGCTTCTTGCCGTCGACCGTGACCGCCAGCGTGACGGGCGTGTCGCTGGCCGCCACCATGTGCAGCTTGCCGGCCTTGAAGTGCAGGCGGATCTCGCCATGGTCGCCGACCAGTTCGGCGTAGTGCAGGGTCACGCGCCAGCGTCCGTCGAGCGCGTACCGGTTCAGTGGCAGCGTGTCCGGGGCGCGGTAGTCGAACGGCTCCGTGGACGCGTCCCGGGCATTGGCCATGTTGCGCTCGCGGGCCAGGCCGAAATACATCTCCGGGGAGCCAATGGCACCGAAGTCCGGCGCATCCGGCATGGCCGGCGCGGTGTCCAGTGGCGCCAGGCCCAGTTGTCCGCGGATGGCGTTTTCCATCTCCAGGTAATGGCCCTCGCCGAAATGGTGCAGCACCACGTTGCCCTGCCTGTCGACCAGGTATTCGGCCGGCCAGAACTGGTTGTCCCATGCGCGCCAGGTGGCCATGTCGCTGTCCATGGCCACCGGGTAGCGGATCCGGAACCGCTTGACCGCGCTCCGGACGTTGGCGAGGTGCTTGCCGAAATCGAACTCGGGCGAATGCACGCCGACGATCACCAGGCCCTTGTCCGCGTACTTGTCGTGCCAGCGGTTGAGGTGCGGGAACGTGCGCAGGCAGTTGATGCACGAATAGGCCCAGAAATCGACCAGCACGACCTTGCCGCGCAAGCCTTTCATGGTCAGCGGCGGCGAGTTGATCCAGTGGCTGATGCCGGCGAATTCGGGAGCCGTGGCCGGCACGGCACGGGCGCGCGCCGGCCAGCCCAGGATGCCGCCGGCAACGATCGCGCCGACGACGGCCAGCGCGCCGAGGCCGGCGGCCCACCTTGTCGCTGTCTTGCCCATGGCGAACTCCTGCGGTTTGCGCCGTGTCGTGTATCAGTCTACTCCAGCGACATGTCCCCATGAGCAGGGCGGGCAGTGCCCGCCGTGGCCCGTACCCGGGCAGCATCCGGCGGGCAGTGCCCGCCCTACTCGGCCTCGCGCACGGGCAGCGGCACGTTGCAGATGCCGATGTGTCCCACCGGCCGGGTGTAGAAGGCATCGTGGCGATTGCGCCTGGACTCGACCAGGCGCGCGAAGCTCTTGCTGTCGGTGCGCAGCACCTGGAGACGGGCGCGCCGGTCCGCGGGCAGCGCCGTGCCCGGCCGGATCGAGAGGATGCGCGTGCGTTTGGCCGGGTCCTTGTACACGCCCATGGGCTCGGGACCGCGTGGCAGCGAGGACAGCCACTGCATGCCTTCGACCACGCGCCCGACCACGGCCAGCTGGCGGTCGATCTGCCGCGGCGCCTGGCCGATCGGCACGTACAGCGTGTTGCCGTTGCCGCTGGTCGGATCGACGTTGCGTGCCACGCCGACCATGCCGTAGCACTGCACCAGCCAGGCCTTGTTGGTTTTCGGGTTCCAGGCCATCGGCATGCCGCGCGAAAAGCCCACCCTGGGCGCGTAGAGGTCGCCGTCGGGCAGCGGCGTGACATCGAGCGAACTGTCGAGCACGCGCGTGTATTCCGGCGGCAGCGAGGTCTTCGCCGTGCCCATGGACCTGGCCTTCTCCGGGTCGTCGCCGTCCGGGTCGCCCCACTGCGCGACGAAATTGTCCTGCACGCGGTAGATGCTGGTGTCGTCGAAATAATGCTCGCGCACCAGGGTCTTGATGTTGGCCACGTGCGCGGGCGCCCAGTCCGGCGCCAGTTCGATGATCACGCGGTGGCCGTGCGGCAGTTGCATGTACAGCAGGTCCGCCTGTTCCAGCGTGCGCCATTCGGTCGGCTTCGACGCCGCGAGGATGTCATGGGTCGACGGCGTGGCGTTGGTGTCGTTGCCGGCCATGGCCCGGGCCGGGACGGAAGCGAGCGCGATGGCGGCGGCGAGCAGGGGCAGGCAATGGCGGCATGACATGGGGCGGCTCCGAAAGTGCGGGACCGGTCGAGTTTGCCATTATCCTTCGCGCATGCAAAAGACCTACGACCGCGCCTATTTCGACAAGTGGTACCGCGACCCCGACCACGCGGTGGATTCGCCCGCCGAGGTCCGGCGCAAGGCGACCATGGCGGTGGCCATGGCCGAGTATTACCTCGGGCGCCCGATCCGCAACGTGCTCGACATCGGTTGCGGCGAAGGCAACTGGCGCGCGCCGATCCGCAAGCTGCGACCCGGCGTGGACTATCGCGGCATCGATGCCAGCGAGTACGTGGTCGAGCGTTACGGGCGCAGCCGCAACATCGGCCTGGCGCGTTTCGGTGCGCTGGAATACCTGCGCTTCGAGGCGCCGTTCGACCTGGTGATCTGCAGCAACGTGCTGCATTACATCAAGGCAGCCGAGGTGCGCCGGGGCCTGTCCGGGCTGGACGAGCAACTGGAAGGCCTGGCCTTCATCGAGGTCTACACCAACCGCGACGATACCTTCGGTGACGACGAGGATTACGTGGCCCGTGCGCCGGCCTGGTACCTGCGTTGTTTCGATCAGGCGGGGCTGGTACCCGTCGGCTCCCATGTCTACGTGGGCTCACGTGTGCGTGAGCGCCTGCTGGCACTCGAACAGGTGCGCCTCAGCGGGTAGGGCGGGCACTGCCCGCCCTGCCCGTCGATGTATCACCCGGCAAGCGTCACAGCGTGGACTGCGGCGGGTAGTGGATGCTCTCGATGCCGGCGTGGTGGTAGCGCCGCGCGAAGATCGGGTGCAGGCGCTGCATCAAGCGGCGTGACTGTTCCGCGCTGTCGTTGCCGGGCGTGTACACGAACAGGAACGCGCCGCCGCGCCGGGCCAGTTGCAGGTCGTCGTCGAGAAAGCCGGCCTCGGTGCCGATCACGCGCGCGATGCCGGCCCGCACGCGGTCGAACCAGTCGGCATCCTTTTCCGATTCCAGGTGGTTGATGACGAACGAGCCGGGTACGGCGGCGACGTCGTCGCCGTCGAACCCCTCGGACATGAATCGGTGGCGCGCGGCCTCGGCGTGGTCGATGTTCTCGAAGGCCGCCACGGTGTAGTGCAGCGGGTAGAACAGGCCGAAGGAGGTGTCGCTTTCCTTGAGGAAACCCCAGTGCTTTTTCATGGGTCGCTCCCGTGTGGCGGGCTCAAGGCAAAGCATAAACAGGCCACATGAACTGCGGCTTTTTGTCACGGCCACGAATATTCGTGGGGCTGGCATTGCCCGCCGGAACCCGCATGCCTTCCGTCGTTCAAGGTTGCAGCAGGAGCAGCCGGGCCACGCCGTAGATCGCCAGCAGGAACAGCAGCCCCCAGGCCAGCATGCCCAGTCCGAAGGACGGTCCGCGCCGGGCCGGGTCGCGCAGGTAGGCCACGATGTACCACCCGCGTGCGAAAACCCACACCAGACCCAGGATGCCGGCCCAGGTCGGGTTGCCGTAGCGCGCCGCCAGCCACAGCGTGGGCAGGAGCATCACGGCCTGTTCCAGCGTGTTCATCTGGATGCGATGGGCACGTTCGTAGGCGGGGTGGCCACGGGTGGCCGGTGCCTTGATGCCGTGCTTCGCGCGCGCACGGCCGGTGAGGAAGGTCGTGACGAAGAGCAGGGCGACGGTCAGCAGGACGACCAGTTCGGGCAGGTGGATCACGGCGTGCTCCGCGTTGGGCCAGATGCGGAGTGTGGAAGCAAGCCCGGCGCCTGTCCACTGGAAAAGCGGGCCGTGGAGCCGGACGGGTCCGGCCGTGTCGCGGCCGTTCAGCGCCGGCGCGGCGGCTTGTGTCCGGCCGGGCGTCTGCTTCCGGCCTTGCCGCGCCCGGATGAGGGCCGCTTCGGGCCCTTGCCGGCGGAACGCGGCGCCGGCTTGTGGCCGCGGTCGGCCAGGTGCATGCGCAGCGGACGGCCGCCGACGCGGACCTTCTTCAGGTGCTGCAGCAGTTCGGGCGGCATGCCTTCGGGCAGGTCGATCAGGCTGTGCTCGTCGCGGATGCTGAGGCGGCCGATGTACTGGCTGTCGATGCCGGCCTCGTTGGCGATGGCGCCGATGATGTTGCCCGGCTTGACGTGGTGGACGTGGCCGACTTCCAGCCGGTAGGTGTCCATGCCGGATTCGCCCTGGTGCGGCCGCTCGCGGCGCGGCCCGCGCTTGTCCGCGTCCGGCTTGCGCTTGCCGCCGCGCGGCGGCGTGCGGTCCTTGCGCTCGAAGCGGCCGCGGGTATCCGGCGCCGGGTCGGAGGCTTGCAGCAGCAGCGGCTTGCCGCCGTGGGCCATGCGCGCCAGGGCGGCGGCGATCTCGATGGCGGGAACGTCGTGTTCGCGCTCGAAGCGCTCGATGAGCTGGCGGAACGCGGAAAGATCGTCGCCGGCTTCCAGGGTTTCGCCGATCTGCCGCATGAAGCGCTCGATGCGGCGGTCGTTGACGACGTCCACCGTGGGCAGTTGCATGGCTTCGATCGGCTGGCGCGTGGCGCGTTCGATGGCGCGCAGCATGCCGCGCTCGCGCGGAGTGACGAACAGGATCGCCTGCCCCTCGCGCCCGGCGCGCCCGGTACGGCCGATGCGGTGCACGTAGGATTCGGTGTCGTAGGGAATGTCGTAGTTGAGCACGTGGCTGATGCGCTCCACGTCCAGCCCGCGCGCGGCCA
>CAZBZD010000158.1:0-4598 GCA_964496295.1 uncultured Rhodanobacteraceae bacterium
CGTCGTAATGGAAGCCGCGCAGGAAGTACTTCAGCGACTCGTGCATCATCGAATGATGCGCGACCCGGTGCTCGAACTTGCCGAACTCCTCGCCGGTCGGCAGCTCGCCGTTGAGCAGCAGGTAGGCCACTTCCAGGAAGCTGGATTTCTCGGCCAGCTGCTCGATGGGATAGCCGCGGTACAGCAGCACGCCCTTCTCGCCGTCGATGTAGGTGATCGCGCTCTTGGTGCTGGCGGTGGCCGCGAAGCCCGGGTCGAAGGTGTAGTGGCCGGTGTCCTTGTACAGCCTGGCGATGTCGATGCACGAGGCACCAAGCGTGGGTTCGACCAGCGGCAGCTCGGTCTGCTTGCCATTGGTCTCATCGGTCAGTTTGACGGTTTTGTCGGCCACATCGGACTCCTTGGATCGGGCATCGGCGCGACGGCTGTCGGCGCCAGAAGGAATGGGGAAACGCGCGTCGGCGGGAGGGGGATTCGACCAAGGCGCGCCGGATGGCGTGCGTCATCCGATAGCCCCCTATTGTCGCATAATCCGCGCCCGCATGCTTCCGGCGCGGGTTGCCGACGGGAAGCCGCAAACGCCAAAAGCCGCGGGTTTCCCCACGGCTCCGGGCAATCATCGGCAGGCCGGCGGCGCGTGCCGCCGGCAGCGGGCAGGCTTATTTCTGCTTGCCGGCCGAGGCGTAGCGGCGACGGAACTTGTCAACGCGGCCACCCAGGTCAAGCGACTTCTGCTTGCCGGTGTAGAAGGGGTGCGAATGGCTGGAGACGTCCACCTTGACCAGCGGATACTCGTTGCCGTCTTCCCACTTGATGGTTTCCTTGCTGGTCATCGTGGACCGGGTCAGGAAGGCGAAGTCGGACGACGCGTCCTGGAATACCACCGGCTGGTAGGTGGGGTGAATGTCGGGCTTCATGGCTCGCTCCGGAAAAAGCGCGGCGGAAAAGACGGGCATTTTAGCGCGAGGCGCACCGGCACCGCAATACTGCTTCATCCGGCGCCCGCGGGAACCTGCCGGTCGACGCCCAGCGCACGCTTCACCAGGGCCGCGAACCGCGCCTGGTCCATGTCCAGCACGATGCGTGCGTTGGCGGGCCGGCCGAGGCGGCCTTCCCAGTCCACCACGGTGGCGCCGCGGGTCAGCCTGCCGTCCAGCTCGATGTCGACGTGATGCTCCACCGCATGCGTGATGCATGCCGGGTCCAGCGCCACGGCCATGGCCACGGCATCGGCCGCCACCAGCCCGTGGCGGCCGCGCTCGGCGTTCCAGGCACGCGACTTGCCGACGATGGCGCGGAAAAAGTCCGCGCGCGCGTCGCCCGCCTGCAGCCAGCGGTCGAACGCGTCGCCGTCGAAGGCATGGCGCAGGGCCAGCTCCCAGTCGACCAAGTCGAAGCGGGAAAAGCTTTCGAACACCACGTGCGCGGCTTCCGGGTCGAAACCGATGTTGAACTCGGCCGGCACGCGCAGGGTGTTGCCGTGGCCGTTGACCGCCCCGCCCATGATGACGAGCCGCCCGACCCGCCCGGGCAGGGACGGGTCCAGGCGCAGCGCCAGCGCCAGGTTGGTCAGCGGTCCCAGCGCCACCACGGTCAGTTCGCCCGGGCGCTCCCGGGTCAGGCGCAACAAAGCCTGCGCCGCGGACTCGGCGGCGGCTTGCGGCGCGGGATCGGGGTAACCCGCGTCGCCGAAACCGTCGCTACCGTGGACCAGCGCGGCATCTTCCATGGGCGGGCAGACCAGCGGCACCGGGCAACCGGGAAAGACCGGCGTGTCGACGCCGCCCAGCTCCACCAGGCGGCACGCATTGCGCACCGTGTGCTCGAGGCCGACGTTGCCGGCGGCGACGGTCAGGGCCACGACATCGGCATGCGCCCATGCCATCAGGATGGCCAGTGCGTCGTCCACGCCGGGGTCGGTGTCGATCAGCAGTTGCGGTCGTGCCATGGGTTTGGGCAGTTTCGAATGAATCGCTGATAGTAACTCCGCGGTCACACTCAAGGACAACTCGCAGGGCCGGCACTGCCCGCCCTGCCCGGTATCAAGCCCCAAAGGTCAGGCATCGGCGTAGCGCGCGCTGCCGCCGACCCAGCGTGCGACCAGGCGCTCGGCCCGGCGCGGGGCGTCGCGCAGCATGGCTTCGCCGACGCGTTGCACGTCCGGCAGCAGATGCGCGTCGCGGGTCAGGTCGGCGACGCGGAATTCCAGGCGGCCGGTCTGGCGCGTGCCCAGCACTTCGCCGGGGCCGCGCAGCTCCAGGTCCTTCTCGGCGATGCGGAAGCCGTCGTTGGTGTCGCGCATCACCTGCAGCCGCTCGCGTGCCAGCGCGGACAGCGGCGGGTGGTACAGCAGCACGCAACTGGAAGCGACGTGGCCGCGCCCGACGCGCCCACGCAACTGGTGCAACTGCGCCAGGCCCAGGCGCTCGGCGTTCTCGATCACCATCAGGCTGGCAGCGGGCACGTCCACGCCCACCTCGATCACGGTGGTGGCGACCAGCACGGCGGTCTCGCCGCACTTGAAGGCCTGCATCGCGGCCTGCTTTTCCTTCGGCTTCATGCGCCCGTGCACCAGGCCGACCGCAAGGCCCGGCAACGCGGCCACCAGCTCGGCATGCGCGACTTCGGCGGCCTGCGCTTCCAGCTGTTCGGACTCCTCGATCAGCGTGCACACCCAGTACGCCTGCCGGCCCTCGGCGCAGGCGACGCGGATGCGCTCGACGACCTCGTCGCGGCGCGTGCCGGCAATGGCCACGGTCCTGACCGGCGTGCGCCCCGGCGGCAGTTCGTCGATGCTCGACACGTCGAGGTCGGCATACGCGCTCATGGCCAGGGTGCGCGGGATCGGCGTGGCGGTGAGCACCAGCTGGTGCGGCACCAGCGCGCCGTCCCGGCCCTTGTCGCGCAGGCTGAGGCGCTGGTGCACGCCGAAGCGGTGCTGCTCGTCGATGATGACCAGGCCCAGGCGCGCGAACTCGACGCCTTCCTGCATCAGCGCATGCGTGCCGACCACGACGCCGGCAGCGCCGGCGGCATCGGCCAGGGCCGCCTTGCGCGCCCTGCCCTGCACCTTGCCGGCCAGCCACGCCACCTTGATGCCGAGCGGCTCCAGCCAGGCACGGAAACTGGCCAGGTGCTGCTCGGCCAGCAATTCGGTGGGCGCCATCAACGCCACCTGGTGGCCCGCGCCGACGGCCGCAAGGGCGGCCATGGCGGCGACCACGGTCTTGCCGCTGCCGACGTCGCCCTGCACCAGGCGCAGCATCGGTTCGGCGCCGGCCATGTCGTGCGCCACCTCGGCCGCGACCCGTCGCTGGGCATCGGTCAACCGGAACGGCAATGCATCGAGGAAACGCCGCGTCAAATCCTCGTCCACGGGCAGGCACGGCGCACGATGCCTGCGCACCTGCGTGCGCAACTGCTTCAGGCCCAGGTGCTGTGCCAGCAGTTCCTCGAAGGCCAGCCGCTGCAGGGCCGGGTGCTGCCCGGAAACCAGTTTCGCCACGTCCACGTCGACGGGCGGGCGATGCACGCACAGCAATGCCTCGCGCAACGATCCCAGGCCCAGCGGCGCGCGCAGGGCTTCGGGAACCAGCTCCAGTTGCGTGTCCGGCGGCAGGCATTCGAGCGCCTGTTCCACCACCCGCATCAAGCGCTTCTGGCCCAGGCCCCCGGTGCTCGGGTAGACCGGCGTCAGGCGCTGCTCCAGCGGCGCATCGCGGACCACGCGGCTGTATTGCGGGTGCACCATCTCCGGTCCCTGCGCACCGAAACGCACGTCGCCGAAACAGCGCAGGCGCACGCCCGGCCGCAGCGACTCGACCTGCGCGCGGCGGAAATGGAAAAACCGCAGCATCACGGTGCCGCCCTGGTCGTCGACCAGTGCCACGCGCAGTTGCGGGCGGTAGCGGAAGCTGTTCCCGGCGGCCTCGACCACGCCCTCGACCAGGGCCGGCTGCCCCGCGACGAGCTCGTCCACGGCGGTGACGCGGGTGCGGTCCTCGTAGCGCAGCGGCAAGTGGAACCACACGTCCTGCACCCGCTCCAGACCCAGGCGCGACAACGCGGACGCCAGCGCCGGGCCGACGCCCTTGAGCGTGGTCAGCGGCTGCAGGCCCGGATCGGTGGAAGCGCGCTCGGTCACGCCGGCAAGCCTACCGCGTCACCCGCCCCGGGAGCAGCCGGCGCTTGCCCCCGATGCCTGTCGGCCGCATCCCGCCAGGCTCAATGGCCGCCCGCCATGATCGCGTCCACTTCGACCAGCGCGCCCTTGGGCAGCGCCGACACCTCGATGGTGGAGCGCGCCGGATACGGCCTGGCGAAGTATTCGGCCATCACCGCGTTGACCTTGGCGAAGTTGGCCAGGTCGGTGACGTAGATGCCCACGCGCACGATGTCGGACAGGTCGCCGCCGGCCGCCGCGCACACGGCCTCGAGGTTGTCGAACACGCGCCGCGCCTGGGCGTCGATGTCGCCCGCGACCATCTCGCCGCTGGCCGGGTCGAGCGGAATCTGCCCGGAAAAATACACGGTGTCGCCGCTGCGCACGGCCTGCGAATACGGGCCGATGGCAGCCGGCGCCCGGTCGGTGGTGATGA
>CAZBZD010000159.1:0-4565 GCA_964496295.1 uncultured Rhodanobacteraceae bacterium
TGCGCCGTTTCAACGAGCTGGCCGGCAAGCTCGACAACGCCGTGGTGCTGTGCATTTCCGCCGACCTGCCGTTCGCGCAGGGCCGTTTCTGCGGTGCCGAAGGCATCGACAACGTGACCACGCTGTCGCTGATGCGCGGGCGCGAGTTCCTGCAGGACTACGGCGTGGCCATCGCCGACGGCCCGCTGGCCGGCGTGGCCGCGCGCGCGGTGGTGGTGCTGGATGCCGACGACAAGGTGATCCACGCCGAGCTGGTCGACGAGATCACGCACGAGCCGAATTACGACGCGGCGCTGAAGGCGCTGGGCTGATCCCTCGCCACCCGTTGTAGGGCGGGCACTGCCCGCCGCCGCTCTGGCCGTGGCATTTTTGGCGGGCAGTGCCCGCCCTACTCGTCAATATGGGGTTTCCCGCGACTTGCTTCGTACATCGGGATGCCGAGGTCGCGGCCGCGCGGGCGGTCGCCCAGTCCCATGCCCATGCGCAGGCCGCGGCCGATGCGCCAGGCGTAGTCGATCATGATGGCCGCGGCATCCGCTTCCATGATTTCGGGCACGGTCTCGCCCCACAATTCCAGCCAGCGCTCGAAATGCTCGCGGCCGACCGACAGCGGGCGGTGCTTGCTCATCGGGTTGCCGCGGTAGCTGTTCGCGCGCAGCGCCACCGAACACCAGAAGCGTGTCAGCAAGGCCTTGTGCTCGTCCCAGTCGTCGACGACGGCGTTGAACACCGGGCCGATCAGGTCGTCGGCCTGCACCTTGTCGTAGAAGCGGTCCACCAGGCGCGCGATGTGGGCTTCGTCCAGCGTCGGGGCCGTGGGCGTGGCGAGCAGGGAAGTGGTCATGGGCGCAAGGATAAAGGCAGGCGGGTGCACCGTGCATGACCTGGGTCAGTACGACGCGGCGCGCGCGGGTCCAAAGTGGACGCAGGCTTCACGGAGGCATCGACATGACCCACGTGGTCACCGACAACTGCATCAACTGCAAGTACACCGATTGCGTGGAAGTGTGCCCGGTGGACTGCTTCCATGCCGGCCCCAATTTCCTGGTCATCGACCCGGACGAATGCATCGACTGCACCTTGTGCGTGGAGGAGTGCCCGGTCAACGCGATTTTCCACGAAGCGGACGTGCCCGCCGGCCAGGAGAAGTTCCTCGCCATCAATGCCGAACTGGCGCCGCAGTGGCCGGTGCTGACCGAGCGCATCGACGCGCTGGAAGGCGCCGACCTGTGGGACGGCATGCCCGACAAGCTGCCGTTGCTCAAGCGCGACGCGGTTTCCTCGACCACGCCGGCATCGTAGGAGCCGGCCCTGCCGGCGATTGCGCGGGTTCACGCATGACCGGGCAATCGCCGGCAGGGCCAGCCCCCCGCATTGCGCTGTCGGGTGGAGCCTTATTCCACGTTCAAGGTGCCGTGCATCATGGTCTCGTGCCCCGGGAACGAGCAGAAGAACACGAACGGGCCGTTCTTGAGCGCACGGGTGTCGAAGGTGACGCTGTCCGATTCGCCGCCGCCGATCAGTTTGGTGTGCGCGATGACGCGCTTGTCGCCGGGCTTGAGGTAGCCGTTGGCCAGGCCGGCCTTGGCGGCGTCGGCGAGCACGGCTTTTTCGTCGGCCCTGGTGGTCAGGACCCAGTCGTGGCCCATGGCGGCGCGCGGCAGCTTGCCGGTGTGCTTGAGGGTGACGGTGAACTGGCTGCAGGTCTTCGGCACCGTGATGGCGGACTTGCTGAACTGCATCATGTCGTTGGCTTCGATGGTGGTACTGCAATCGGCGGCCCACAACGGGGTCGAGGCGAGGCCGAGCAGGGCCAGGGCGATGAGTTGGCGTTTCATGGTGGAACCTCCTTGGAGGAATGGGGCCCGACGTCGTCGGAGTCGCCCGGGGCATCGGCCATCAGGCGATCCCGGTCGTCGAGCAGGGGAAGGATTTCCGGCGTTTCCAGGCTGCGGAACTGGTCGTGGCGCACGGCCCAGATGAAAAGGGCCACGGCGATCGCGACCAGCAGCAGCGTGACCGGGATGAGGACGATCAGCGCGTTCATGCCGTGCGCTCCCGCAGCCGGCGCAGGCCGGGTGTGCCGGAAGTTCCGGCCGGCAACTGCATGCGCAGCACGTTCAGCACCACGAGCAGCGAGCTGGCGGACATGCCCAGGGCGGCCAGCCAGGGCGGAACCAGTCCGGCGGCGGCGAACGGGACGGCGACGAGGTTCCAGGCCAGGCCCCAGGCACGGTTCTGGTGCAACGTGCGCCGGGCGCGGCGCGCCATCCGGCGTGCCACGGGCAGGCCGTCCAGCGTTCCCTCCAGCAGCACGTCGGCTTGTTGCCGCGCAAGATCCGTGGCATCGACGAGGCTGGCCGACACGTCGGCGGCGGCCAGCGCGGCGGCGTCGTTGTTGCCGTCGCCGACGACCAGCACGGCGTGGCCCCGGCGCTGCAGGTCGAGGACGCGGCGGTGCTTGTCTTGCGGTGATTGCCGCGCCTGCCAGGCCGTGATGCCGAGTCGCGCGGCGATGGTTTCCACGCGCGCCGGTGCATCGCCGCTGAGGATGCGCACGGCGATGCCGTCGCGGTCGAGATCGTCGAGGACGCGGCCGGCGCCGGGGCGCAGGGTCTCGGCCAGCGCGAATCGTGCCAGGGTGCCGCGTTCGTCCTCCAGCCACAGGGCCTCGCCGTCGTCGGTCGCGCCTGCCGCATGCGGGCGGCCGAGGCGGAAAGGGTGCCCGTGGATGGTGCCGCGGATGCCCCTGCCGGCCACGACGCCGGCGTCATCGACGCGCGGGGTGTCGAGGCCGGCGTGGGCGTCGGCCAGCGCGCGCGCCAGCGGATGGCTGCTTTCGCGGGCCAGCGCGACGGCGGCGGCCAGCGTTTCGTGCGCGGAAATGTCGTCGCGCGGAGTCAGTGCGTGGCGGGTGACGCCGGGCCGGGTCAGCGTGCCGGTCTTGTCGAAGATGGCCCGGTCCACGCGCGCCAGGGCGTGCAGGGCCCGCGGCCGGGTGACGCGCACGCCGAGCCGGGCCAGCAGCTCGGTGGCGCGCGTCAGCGTGGCTGGCGCGGCCAGCGCGAAGGCACAGGGGCAGGCCACGACCAGCACGGCGACGGCGGCGTCGAAGGCCCGCGAAGGGTCTTTCCAGAGCCAGAAGGCCAGGGTCAGGGCGGCGAGCAGCACGATGCCGACGATGAACCCGGTCACGGCCGGCGCGTCGCCGGTTTCCGGCGCGGTCCGGCGGCGCGCGTCGCGGGTCAGGCGATGCAGGCGGGCCAGGCTGGTGGCGGCGCCGGCGCGGGTGACGACCAGTTCGAGCGAGCCGTCCAGGGCCAGGCTGCCGGCGTCGACCGCGTCGCCGCGGGAGCGGGTTTCCGGCCGCGACTCGCCGCTGTGCAGCGAGGTGTCCAGCCGCGCCGTGGCGCTGGCAAGGTGGCCGTCCACGGGCACCATGCTGCCTTCGGCGACGTGGATGCGGTCGCCCGGAACCAGCTCGGCCACGGCCACGGTTTCCGGCGTGCCGTCGGCCCGGCGTCGCGTGGCGGTCAGCGGCGCGGCATGGTCGGCGGCGCTGCCGGCGGCCTGGTGCCGGTGCCGGGCGCGTTGTTCGAGGTAGCGTCCCAGCAGCAGCACGAAGATCAGCATCGAGGCCGAGTCGAACCAGATCTCGCCATGTCCGCGCAGCGTGTTGACGGTGCTGGCCACGAAGATCAGGCCGACCGCCAGCGCGATCGGCACGTCGATGCCTGCAAGGCGCGCGCGCAGGTCGGCAAGCGCATGGCGGTAGAACGGCACGCCGGCGTAGCAGACCACCGGCGTCGCGGAAAGCATTTCCAGCCAGCGGAAAAGCTGCACCGTGGTGGTGTCCACCGGGTCGACCACGTCGAGGTACAGCACCAGCGCGAACATCATCGCTTGCATGGCGAAGATGCCGGCCACCAGCAGGCGCTTGAGCGCGTCGTCGGCTTCGCGGCGGTTGGCGTCGTCCAGCGCGTCGCGGGCCAGCGGCCGGGCCGCGCACCCGGCGTGGTCGCACGCGCGCAGGATGCGCGGGATGTCGGTGCCGGCCGGGTCGAAGGTGAGGCGGATGCGCCGCGACGGCGTGTTCACGTCGACCCGGGTGACGCCGGCCACGGCCGACAGGTACTGCTCCAGGCGCAGCGCCTGCCAGCCGGTGGCCAGCGCGGGCGCGGCGAGCACCATGTCGGCCCGGCCGTCGCGGCGCGGGCGCAACACCTGGTCGCGCAGCGACGGTCGCATCCAGACGGCGTGCGCGGCGGACGTCATGGCGTTCCCGCCTTGCCCGTGCTGGCGGGCGTGGCCAGCGGCATGCCCAGCAGCGTGGGCGCGTCGCCGTGCGTGGGCACGTCGGTGTAGCGGCTGCTGAGGACGATCGTCCACACGCAGCCGGCCAGGATGGCCGCCGTGACGACGATTCCCAGCCAGGCAACCGGCTGGCGGTACCAGCGGTTGCCGCGCATCGAAGGGTCATTGGCCGCTGCTGTCATGGTCCCGGTGCGAAAGGTGGTAGACGTAGGCCGCCAGCACGTGGATCTGGCTGTCGGTGAGGCGCTTGT
>CAZBZD010000160.1:0-4542 GCA_964496295.1 uncultured Rhodanobacteraceae bacterium
ACCGGGGACCGGCACTTCGACGAGGTGATCGCGGGATCGGGGTGCGGAGGCTTCCGGGTGGCCAGGTGAAATGAGCAGGGCGGGCAGTGCCCGCCCTGCTTGTCCGGGTCGCCTCACGCGACCAAGGTCCGGCAACCCACCCGAAATACCGGTCCCCGGTCCCCGGTCCCCGGTCCCGCAACAAAAAAACGTCACCCAAATGACAGACCGACAACGTCATACCCCCAACACCATCAACCCCAGCGCAAACACCGGCAGGGCCGCGAACATGCTGTCCATGCGGTCCAGCAGGCCGCCGTGGCCGGGGAAAATGCCGCCGGAATCCTTGATCTCGGCATGCCGTTTCATCAGGCTCTCGAACAGGTCGCCGACGATCGCCGCGGCCACGGTCACGAAGCCGAGCGCGGCCATGCCGGCCAGCATGGCGCCGTGGAGGCCGAGCAGCCGGGCTCCGGCCACGGCCACCAGCATGCCGGCGACCAGCGCGCCCCAGGCGCCGGCGCGGGTCTTGCCGGGGCTGATGCGTGGCGCCAGCTTGCGCTTGCCGAACAGGCGGCCGCTGAAATAGGCGCCGATGTCGGCGGCCCACACGATGCACAGCGCCAGCAGGGTCCACCAGTGGCCTTGCGGGTGCGCGCCGCGGATCTGCACCAGGGCCACCCAGGCCGGCACCAGCACCAGCAGGCTGGCGGCCAGCTTCAGCCAGGCGTGTTCGCGCGAGGGCGAGGCGGCGAAGGTGTACGAACGCAGCCATGCCAGGCTGGCCAGCCACCAGGCCAGGCCGGCCACCAGCACGACCGGCCATGCAAGGGGAACCTCGCGTTCGCGCCACAGCAGCAGCATCACGACCAGGGTCAGGACCGGCATCACGGCGCGCGCGACGGGCGCGCGCAGGCCGCACAGCTGCGTCCATTCCCATTGCGCGGCCAGGAAGACGGCGGCCACGATCAGCGCGAACAACCAGGCCGGGGGCAGCAGGATGATGGCGACGGCCAGCGGTATCAGGATCAGGGCGGTAAGTATGCGCTGCAGCAGCATGCGGAATCCGGGGTCAATGGGAGGTGCCGGTCGCGAGAATCTGCGATCCGGTACGCCCGAAACGCCGCTGGCGGCAGGCGTAGTCGTCGAGGGCGCGGGCCAGGCAGTCGGCATCGACATCCGGCCACAGGGTGTCGGTGAAATACAGCTCCGTGTAGGCGATCTGCCAGAGCAGGAAGTTGCTGATGCGGCAGTCGCCGCCGGTGCGGATGAGGAGGTCGGGAGCGGGCTGGCCGGCCAGGCAGATCCGCGACGCGAGCGCGGACTCGTCGATATCGGCGGGCGCCATGTCGCCCCGGCTGACCGCCTCGGCCACTTCCCGGGCGGCGTGGGCGATGTCCCAGCGGCCGCCGTAGTTGACCGCCACGTTGAGCCGCAGGGCCCCGTTGTGGCGGGTGAGCTGCATGGCGGCCTGCATGCGCTGGCGCAGGGAAGCGTCGAAGGCGGACAGGTCGCCGATGAAATCGAGGCGGACGTGCTGCTCGTGAAGCTCCGCGGTTTCCTTGTCCAGCGCCTTCAGGAACAACTGCATCAGCGCCTTGACCTCGGCTTCGGGCCGCTGCCAGTTCTCGCTGGAAAAGGCGAACAGGGTCAGGGCCTCGATCTTGTGGCGCAGGCAGAACTCGACCGCGTTGCGCACGGCCTTCTGGCCGGAACGGTGGCCGAAGCTGCGCGGCCGGTGGCGTTTTTCCGCCCAGCGCCCGTTGCCGTCCATGACGATGGCCAGGTGGCGGGGCGTGCGCGGATGGTCGCTGTTCTCGGGCATGGCGGGGTGGCGCACGGCCTCAGATCGCCATCAGCTCGTCTTCCTTCGCCTTGACCACCTCGTCGACCTGCTTGACGAAGCCGTCGGTCAGCTTCTGGATCTCGTCCTCGCTGCGGCGTTCGTCGTCCTCGGTGATTTCCTTTTCCTTGAGCAGTTCCTTGACGTTCTGCATGGCGTCGCGGCGGATGTTGCGGATGGCGATCTTGGTGTTTTCGCCCTCGTGCGAGACGTGCCTGGCCAGTTCCCTGCGGCGCTCCTCGGTCAGGGCCGGCAGGTTGAGCCGGATCACGTTGCCGGCCGTGGTGGGCGTGATGCCGATGTCCGAGCCGAGCAGGGCCTTTTCCACCGGCGCGACCATGGTCTTTTCCCAGGGCGTGATGGTCAGCGTGCGCGCGTCGGCCACGGCCACGGCAGCGACCTGCGTCAGCGGCGTGTCGGAGCCGTAATAGGGCACCTTGATGCCCTCGACGAGAGCCGTGCTGGCGCGGCCGGTGCGCAGGCGCCGCAGCTCGTTCTCGAGCGCGTCGATGCTCTTGCCCATGCGGATCTTGGCGTCTTGTTTGATGTCGTCTAGCACGGGTGACTCCAGGTGCGGCGTGTATTCGTTCGAGTATAGCAAGCCCGGTGCCGGATGCCCCGGACGAAAGGGCGGGGAGGCCGGGCCTACTTGCCGTCGACCAGGGTACCGACCGACTCGCCCTGCATGATCCGCATCAGGTTGCCGGGGCGGGTCATGTCGTAGATGCGCATCGGCATGCCGTGGTCGCGGCACAGCGCGATGGCGGCGGTGTCCATGACCGCGAGCTTGTTTTCGATGACCTGGTCGTAGGTGAGGTGCTCGTAGCGCTTCGCGTTCGTGTCCTTGGCCGGGTCGGCGTCGTACACGCCGTCCACCTTGGTGGCCTTGAGCAGCAGGTCGGCGCCGATTTCGACGGCACGCAGCGCGGCGGCCGAGTCGGTGGTGAAGAACGGGTTGCCGGTGCCGGCGGCGAACAGGGCGATGCGGCCCTTTTCGATGTGGCGTATGGCGCGGCGGCGGATGAAGTCCTCGGCCACGTCGTGGATGGGAATGGCGCTCATCACGCGCGCGTAGGCGCCGCGTTTCTCGATGGCGTCGGCCATGGCCAGCGCGTTCATCACCGTGGCCAGCATGCCCATGTGGTCGCCGGTGACGCGGTCCATGCCGGCGGCAGCCAGGCCGGCGCCGCGGAAAATGTTGCCGCCGCCGATGACCACGCCGGCCTCGACGCCGGTTTCGGTCACTTCGATGATCTCGTCGGCCAGGCGGCCGATCACCCTGGGATCGATGCCGTAATCCTCGTCCCCCATCAGGGCTTCGCCGGAGAGCTTGAGCAGGATGCGGCGGTAGGCGGGGGCATCGGTCATCGCGGGCTCTCCGTGGGCAGGGTGGCAAACGGTGTGTATTGTAGCGGCACGGGGAACGAATCGGGACCCGCCAATGCGCCGGTTTGTCCCGCGCCGCACGGCGGGACGCGAATCGGGTCGGATCACGCCGTCGGAGGGGGCGAGCATGAGGAACACGTGGTGCTGTCTGGGCCTGGCATTGTTTCTTGCCCGGGTGCCGTTCGCGTCGGCCGGCGTGCCGCGCATGAGCGGCGCCGTGGAGCATCCGGCGTGTGTCGACGCCCTGCGCCTGGCGGGCGGCATTTTCCGTTCCCGGGCCGTGCGCTTGTACACGCCCGCGGCCTTGCCCGACGGCATGGCGAGCCGGATGATCCTGGGCACGTTCGGGCGGGACCTGTCCGGCGGCGACGCCCTGCGCGAGGGGATGTCGAAGGACTTCGAGCGCACGGCCGTCCCGGGCAGGGCCCGGTACTGGCTGCGCCGGGTGCACGGGCATGCGCGGCGCATCGTCGTCGTGTCGACCGGCAGGGGATGGCGGGGCAACACGTACTCGCTTTTCCTGGTCGATCCGTCGGTCGGCAAGCGGCATTTCCGGGACGACCGGAAGGGCCTGGACAAGGCGGTGATCGCCGATACCTGGCGGCCGCCGTGGATTTTCCGGCTGCCGGACGGGACGGCGTGGTTCGTTTCGCTTTCCCGCCCGTGGCACGTGTATGCCGACGCGTCGAGAAAGCCGCTCTGCACGATCCGTTTCACGGAAGCCGCCGGCGATCCCGTCCACGGTCTGCCGGAGGCGGTGCGCCGGCTGGTCGGCGACCTGGATCAGGCGCTGGGACATCCGCACGGTT
Organism: uncultured Rhodanobacteraceae bacterium; assembly: GCA_964496295.1. Taxonomy (GTDB): domain Bacteria; phylum Pseudomonadota; class Gammaproteobacteria; order Xanthomonadales; family Rhodanobacteraceae; genus Oleiagrimonas. The sequence continues at coordinate 4,018 of CAZBZD010000160.1, forward strand.
TTCAGGGCACCTTGCATGCCGTGGCGAGGATCCGGCAGCACGCCCGGCGGGTCCTGTTCAACGTCGCCCTGCGCCCGTGGGCGCTTGCCGAACACGCTGCCGTGTACAACTCCCGGGAAGAGGTCGACGCGGGACTTGCCGAATGGGCGAAAATCACGCCTTCATACGCACGGATCCTTGCCGATATCCGGAAAACCCGGCCGCAGGCCGAAGATGCGCTGGCCGGCTATTACGCGGATCGTTTTCACCTGTCCCCGGCGGGTGCCCGGACGGAGGCGCGCTGGGTGCTGGACCTGATGTACCGCTCCTGGTTCGTTTTCCACAGCGATGCGAGGATGTTCCGTTATGACGGTGTCGACACCAATCCGTGGCCGGATTTGCACGATGCCGCCGGTTCGGCGGGGCCCTGACGGCCCCGTTGCGGGAACGAGCCGCGGCATGGCCGCATGCATACGGGGAGGCGGGCATTGCCCGCCGTGAAGGCACGACGCAAGCGCGATGGCGGGCAGTGCCCGCCCTACCCGA
>CAZBZD010000161.1:0-4534 GCA_964496295.1 uncultured Rhodanobacteraceae bacterium
ACGGAGTTAATTGTGCGTTAACCCCGTGTGACACGCAACACATTGATACCAAACACTTATTGACGCCACCCTCACGCGACGGTTAAGGTGCGCTCAGTTTGGCCAGCACACGAGAATAACAAGATGGGCGATGGGCGTCAGGGGGCACACAGCGCACGCCGGCAGGCAATCCGGCGCAAGGTGCAACGCCGGCACGTCCGGTTCTATCGCCGCTGCTCGCACTGGTCGTTCGCCGACTGCAACACCACGCACCCCATCCACTGGCGCCGCGAGCGCTGGGTGCTGGTGGCCACGGTGGCCCTGATGACGTTGCTCTCGGCCGTGGCCATTCCCGGCTGGGCCCATGCCATGAAGCGCACCGACGTCCAGCCGGCGCACGTCAGCCTGCCGCTGGACCTGCCCGCCCTGACCGCACGCGACCGCGCCGCGCCGCCGCCCTCGACCTGGCGCAACGTGCAGGTGCAGCCCGGGCAGACGCTGTCGGACATTTTCCAGTCCCAGGGCCTCGACTACGCCGATCTCCATGCCGCCCTGGAAGCCACCAAGGATTCGCACGTCCTGACCGACATCCGCCCCGGCGACACGTTCGGCTTCCTGCTCGACGCGCAGGGCCGCATGCAGGCCATGCGGTTCGAACCCGATTTCAAGCACCAGGTGACCCTGCATTTCGGGGACGACGGCAAGGTCACCCGCAGCATCCGCACCTGGGACATCGAGAACCGCCGCTTCTTTGCCCATGGCGTCATCCGCTCCTCGATGTTCGCCGCCGGCCGCAAGGCCGGGCTGCGCCGGAGCACGATGGCCAAGCTGGCCCACGTGTTCAAGTCGAAGATCGACTTCTCGCGACAGGTGCGCGCCGGCGACCATTTCACGGTGGTCTACGAGCTGGTCTACCGCAACGGCGAGTACCTGCACGCCGGCCCGATCCTCGCCGCCGAATTCAGCAACGGCGGCAAGCGCTACACCGCCTTCCGCTTCACCAAGCCGGACGGCCAGGCGGGCTACTACTCCGAAGACGGCCGCCCGTTGCGCACCTCGCTGCTGCGCACGCCGGTCAGCTACACGCGCATCTCCTCGCCCTTCGGCATGCGCGTGGACCCGGTCATCCATTCCCGTCACCTGCACGCCGGCGTGGACCTGGCCTCGCCCAAGGGAACGCCCATCCATGCCGCCGGCGACGGCGTGATCACCGTCCGCGGCTGGGTCCACGGCTACGGCCGCTACATCCGCATCCGCGACACCGACACCATCAGCACCGCCTACGCCCACATGTCGCGCTACGCGCCCGGCCTGCACGTGGGCTCGCACGTCCACCAGGGGCAGGTGATCGGCTACGTGGGCGAGTCGGGCTGGGCAACCGGTCCGCACCTGCACTACGAAGTGCGCATCCACGGCAAGCCGGTCAACCCGCTGGACTTCACGATGCCCAAGCCCGAACCGCTGCCGCCCAAGCTGCTGGCCGAGTTCAAGCAGCACATCGGCCCGATGCTGGCACGCATCCAGCACGTGAAGGACAACATCATGCTGGCGCAATCGGCCGACCCGGCTCCCGACCACCACGCGGGCTGAGCATGACCGCCGACGCGCCGGCCGACGCGCTGTACGTCGGCCTGATCTCCGGTACCAGCGCGGACGGCATCGATGCCGCCCTGTGCGGGTTCGAATCCGGGCCGCGCCTGCTCGGCGCCCTGACCCATCCCTGGCCCGCCGACCTGCGCGCGCAGCTGCTGGCCCTGGGCCAGGGCGGCAAGACCGCGGATCTGGACGCCCTGGGTCACCTGGACACTGCCATCGGTGCCTGCTTCGCCGATGCCGTGCAGGCACTGCTGGCCGAAACCGGCATGCGCGCCGCAGACATCCGCGCGATCGGCTCGCACGGACAGACCCTGCGCCACCGCCCCGACGGCGGGCACCCCTTCACGCTGCAATCGGGCAACCCCTGGCTGATCGCCGAACGCTGCGGCATCGACACCGTGGCCGACTTCCGCCGCGCCGACCTGGCCGCCGGCGGCCAGGGCGCCCCCCTGATGCCGGCCTTCCACGCCGCCGTGCTGGCCGAACCCGGCCGCATGCGCGGGGTGCTCAACCTGGGCGGCATCGCCAACCTCACCGTCCTCGCCGCCGACGGCGACGTGCTCGGTTTCGATACCGGCCCGGCCAACGGCCTGATGGACGCCTGGTGCCAGCGCCACGACGGCCGGCCGTTCGACCGCGACGGCGCCTTCGCCGCCGGCGGGCACGTGGATGAGACCCTGCTGGCCGACCTGCTGGCCGACCCCTATTTCGCGCTGCCGCCACCCAAGAGCACCGGGCGCGAATACTTTCATCCCGGCTGGCTGGATGCCCACGCACGCACCGCCGCACTGCCCCCCGCCGACGTCCAGGCCACGTTGCTGGCGCTGACGGTGCGCAGCATCGCCGACGCCGTCGCCACGCACGCCGGGGCGGCCGACGACATCCTCGTGTGCGGCGGCGGAGTGCACAACCGGGCATTGATGGACGCCCTTGCCGGGGCCCTGGCACCGCGCCGCGTGCGCAGCACGGCCGAGATGGGCGTGGACCCGGACTACGTCGAAGCCATGGGTTTCGCCTGGCTGGCACAACGGCGGCTGGCGGAACTCCCGGGCAATCTGCCTTCGGTCACCGGAGCGCGCGGGCCGCGCCTGCTCGGCGCCGTGCACCCCGCGCCGCGCCCGCGGTCCTGAGCCGCGGTCAGGACCCGCCCTTGTTCTTCATCTTCTCGGGCTCGGCGGCCACGAGCGCTTCGAGCGCCTCCTGGAAGGCGGCGGTTTCGCCGGCATCCCACGTCCCGCCCAGTTGCGCCACGCTGCGGAATTCCTGCTCGTGCGAGCCGAAGACATCCCCGCCCATGCCCAGGCCGTAACGCAGCGCGTGCAGGATGACGTCATTGATCGACCACTGGCGTTCGCGCGCCAGCGTCTTGATGCGCTCGGCCATGGCATCTTCGATATGGCGAACCACGATGTCCGGCATGGTCTCCCCCATGTCCCCAAACCCATGTCACCCCTGTGCGCCTATTGTGGCAGTTTTCGGCGATCGATTCACGACTCCGGTTCGGCCATTCGCGCATGTCGCGCCAGCCACCACCACAACAGCAGCGTCGGCACCACCGACAGCGTGCTGAACACGAAGAACGTGCTGTAGCTCGTCGCCTGCACGATGAACCCGGACATGCCGCCGACCAGCTTGCCGGGCAGATTGGCAAACGACACCAGCAGGGCATATTGCGTGGCCGTGAACGAACGGCTGGTCAGCCCCGAAAGAAATGCCACCATCACCACGCCGGCAAAACCCAATGAACCGTTGTCACCGGAAATCGCCGCCAGGAACGCCCAGGTGGCGCCGGGGTTCAGGGCCATCAGCAGATACAGCAGATTCGAAACCGCCAGCGCCACGGCAGCGATCACCACCGAACGGCGCAATCCCAGCATGCTCACCGAGATACCGCCGAGGAACGCGCCACCGATGCCGATCCAGATGCCGTAGAGCTTGGACACGGTGGCGATCTGCTCCTTGCTGTAGCCGGCGTCGATGTAGAACGGCCCGGCGATCACGCCGAGCATCTGGTCGGGCAACTTGAACAGTCCCACGAACACCAGCAGGGCGACGCCGACCAGCCAGCCGTAGCGCTGGAAAAAATCCAGGAAGGGCTGCACGAAGGCCTCGCCGAAATTCGGCCGCTCCAGCTTGCGATCTTCGGCAGGCTCGCGCGCGACCAGCGCGGTGACCAGCGGAACCAGCATCGCGCCGGCCATGCTGAAATAGGCGATGCGCCAGCCGCCCAGGGCGGCGATGTACAGGGCGCCCGCGCCGGAAAGGATCAGGCCGAAGCGGTAACCCAGCGTATAGGTCGCGGCCAGCGCGGCCTGCGCTTCCAGCGGCGCGATCTCGATGCGGTAGGCATCGACCATGGTGTCCTGGGTGGCGCCGGCAAACGCCGCCAGGGCCGCCAGCGCGACGAACGCTTCCAGTTGCGACGGCCCCGTCACGCCCATGCCTGCCAATGCCGCGACCAGCACCATGATCGCCAGCACCAGCCAGCCGCGCCGGCGCCCGAGCACGCCCAGCAGCGGCGCCTTCCAGCGATCCAGCAACGGCGCCCACACGAACTTGAACACGTAGAACAGGCTGACGTAGCTCAGCAGGCCGATCGCGCCCAGCTCCATGCCCGATTCGCGCAGCCAGATCGACAGCGTGTAGCCGACCAGCAGGAACGGCAGCCCCGAACCGAAACCGAGCAGGCACATGGTGCCCGCCGAAGGCGTGCCGAAGGCGGCGAGGATGCCGCGCCAGCCCTTGAACTTCGGCTTGTCCGGAGTGGCGCTCACCCGGCGTAGTCCACGGTATAGGGCGCGTGGTCGGAAAAGCGCTCGTCACGGTACACCGAGCAGTCGCGCACGCGCTCGCGCAGCGACGGCGTGATCAGCTGGTAGTCGATGCGCCAGCCCACGTTGTTTTCGCGCGCGCGGCCGCGGTTGGACCACCAGGTGTATTCGACCGCGTCGGGCTTGAG
>CAZBZD010000162.1:0-4462 GCA_964496295.1 uncultured Rhodanobacteraceae bacterium
ATGCCGACACCGCCATCGCCATCCGCACCGCCGTCATCCACGGCGGCCGCCTGCACGTGCAGGCGGGCGCCGGCATCGTCCACGACTCCGATCCCGCCGCCGAATGGGAAGAAACCATGAACAAGGGTCGCGCGCTGTTTCGCGCCGTGGCGCAGGCCGCGCGCGGACTCTGATTCCGACCCTCCATTCCTGCTGCCGGTAGCCGCGGGAGCGGGGGCAGGCCGGTGCGCGTAGGGCGGGCACTGCCCGCCAGAAAAAGTCCGACGGTATCGGCAAGCCATGTTCGGCGGGCAGTGCCCGCCCTACGCCAGGTGGCGCACGCGGATCACGCGAGGATCGTCGGCATGCTCGAGGAGCAGGCGCTGCACGCGTTCCTGCCACACTTCGCCGAAGCGGCGTTCCCGGTCAGCGTCGGTCGTGCCGTTCATGACGGCACCCATCAGCGGCATCTGCTGCGGGTCCGCGGCCACCGCGCGCGGGTCGTACTGCACTTCCACCGTGGCGCCGGTGTCGTTGCGGCGCAGACGCACGCCGACGACATCGTCCGCGCCATAGTGCAGCAGCCCACTGCGCCGATGGTCGCCGGCCAGGCCGTGGAAACCGTTGGCGGCGGCCGCGCCGGTGACCAGGGTCAGCACCTGGCCGATGACGCCGGTCACGCCCTCGTCCTCGGCACCGGGCAGGAACACGCTGATGCCGCCGCGTTCGGGCAGCCCGTCGGGATACAGCGCGGCCAGTCCGGCACGGGCGCTCAGCCAGGCGCCGGCGACGGTGGGGCAGGAGTGGCCGGCCAGGCGTACCGCGTCGGCGTAGCGGTATTCGATGATGCCGTCGTCGCTGGCACCCAGCCGCTGCGCCAGGCGGTCGCGCAGGCGCAGCGGCGGCACCCGGTCGAAAAAGCCGGCCAGGGCCATGTCAGGACACGACCACGAAATCGATGACGATGGCGCCGGGTTCGCGCTGGCGATAGACCGCGTCGATGCCCTCTCCGTAGCGCTGGCGGATCTGGTCCAGCAGCGGCAGCGGGTCGTGGTCGTTGACGAAACGCATGGCCTCGCCCGGCTGCAGGGCATCCAGCGCGCCGAAGATGGCCGAGTGGCGGAAGCGGTGCGCGATGGCGCGGGCGTCGAAAGGGTAGGCCTTGTAGCCGATGTCGTCGGAAGCGGTGTTCATGGCGCACCTTGGCACGGGGGAAGTGCCGCCAGCATGCGCGCCCGTCGCGGGCCGGGCATTGACCTGGATCAGTGGGTGGCGCCGGTCAGGAACGCCTTGCGCGCGGCGGCACCCTCGTCGCCGATGGCACGCACGCGGGCGTAGAACCCGGACCACTTCCCGTCGCACTGCCGGAACAGCGCGGCGAAGGCGTCCACGTGCTGGTCGTACAGGCCGAACGGCAACAGCTTGGCATTGTTGAGCGGCGTCGAGATCCAGTGGTCGTAATCGCCATGGCCGTGCCATTGCGTGTCGCGCAGGTGACGGTATTGCCGGCGCAGTCCGGCGAAAGCGGCATGCTTGCGTTCGAGCTTTTGCGCGTCGGACAGCGAACTGGCGTAGAGGGCTTTCAGCTGTTTGCGCGTGTCCAGCACCAGTTGCGTGAACGCGCGTTGGCGGCGGGATCGGCCGGGATCGGGCGGCGGAAGATCGTTGGCCGCGTGCCACTGGCGCAGGCCTTCGCGCTGGACGAAGGTGGCGAAGGATTCGTTGAAGGCGGTGTCGCCTTTCACGTAGAACTCCTGGTGCGCCAGTTCGTGGAAAATGGTGCCGATCAGCTCGTCGGTGCTCCAGCGGTTCATGCTGCTCAGCACCGGGTCGGCGAAGTGGCCGAGGGTGGAATAGGCCGGCACGCCTCCGATGTACACGTCGTCACCCTGCTTGCGCAGTTTCGCGGCGGCCGCCTTGGCCCGGTCCAGGTGATAGAAGCCCTGGTAGGCCACGCAGCCGGCAATGGGAAAACAGTGCTCGACGGGTTTCAGCGACAGCTTCGGCGTGGCGAACACGTTGTACATCACGAACGGGCGGCCGATGTCGGCGTACAGCGTGTAGCTCTTGTTGCGCGGCAGCTTGAGCGTGTCGGAGGCGAACGCGCGGGCGCGCAGGGCCCGTTGCAGGCGCTCGCGCAGGGCGGGTTGGGTGTCGGGATCGGCGATGACCTTCTTGATCGGTTCGCGTGCCATCAGGACGTGCGCCTCGCCGGCGGCAAGATGCGAGTAGTAGCGCAGCGTGGAACAACCGCTCATGAGTGCCACCCATGCGACCAGAAGCAGGATGCCGGTCAGCAGGCCCCGGTGCCGGCGCCGGCGTGACCGCGATACGGGTGCGTCGGAAATCGTCATGATGCCGTGTATGTCATGGGCCGGGGCGGTCTTATGCTGTTTGGTTGGCTTGAGCCGGACGAGGCGGCTCGCCACAATGGCGCTTTCCCGCCGGTTCGGAATTTTCCGGGACACGCCATGCTGCTGATGATCGACAACTATGACAGCTTCACGTTCAACCTGGTGCAATACCTGGGCGAACTGGGGCAGGACGTGCGCGTGGTGCGCAACGACGCGCTGGACGTGGCCGGCATCCGTGCGCTCAGGCCCGCGTCGATCGTGATCTCGCCGGGGCCGGGCACGCCGGACGATTCGGGCGTGTCGCTGGACGTGCTGCGCGAGCTGGGCGGCGAGGTGCCGATCCTGGGCGTGTGCCTTGGCCACCAGGCCATCGGCCAGGTGTTCGGCGGCAAGGTGGTGCGTGCGGGCCGCATCATGCACGGCAAGACCTCGCCGGTGCGTCATCGCGGCCAGGGCGTGTTCAAGGGCTTGCCCGACCCGCTGGAGGCCACGCGCTACCACTCGCTGGTGGTGGACAAGACCTCGGTGCCCGATTGCCTGGAAGTGACGGCGTGGACCGAGAATGCCGACGGCTCCATCGACGAGATCATGGGCCTGCGCCATCGCACGTTGCCGATCGAGGGCGTGCAGTTCCATCCTGAATCCATCCTCACGCACCAGGGCCACGACCTGCTGCGCAATTTCCTTGCCGACGCGTTGCCGCGCGCGGCGTGAACCCCGAGCAGGTACCGGTCATGCCCATCACGCCCCGCGAAGCATTGCAGCGCACCATCGAGCATCGCGAGATCTTCCATGACGAAATGGTCGAACTGATGCAGCAGATCATGGCCGGCGAGGTCACGCCGTTGATGACGGCCGCGATCATCACCGGCCTGCGCGTCAAGAAGGAAACCATCGGCGAGATCACCGGCGCCGCGCGCGTGATGCGCGAACTGGCGACGAAAGTGGATGCGCCGGATGCCGAACACTTCGTCGACATCGTCGGCACCGGCGGCGATGGCGCGTCGAGCTTCAACATCTCCACCACCGCCATGTTCGTGGCTGCCGCCGCCGGCGCGCGCGTGGCCAAGCACGGCGGGCGCAGCGTGTCGTCCAAATCCGGCAGCGCCGATCTGCTGGAAGCGCTGGGCGCGGCCATCGACCTTGCGCCGGAGCAGGTCGCCGCGTGCCTGGCCGAGACTGGCATCGGCTTCATGTACGCGCCCAACCATCATCCGGCGATGAAGGCGGTGGCGCCGGTGCGCAAGGAAATGGGCGTGCGCACGCTGTTCAACATCCTCGGTCCGCTGACCAATCCGGCCGGCGCGCCGAACATCCTGATGGGCGTGTTCCACGAGGACCTGGTCGGCATCCAGGTGCGGGTGCTCGAACGCCTCGGCGCGCGCCACGCGCTGGTGGTGTACGGGCGCGACGGTCTGGACGAAGTGTCGCTGGGCGGCGTCACCCTGGTCGGCGAACTGCGCGACGGCAAGGTGCGCGAGTACGAGATCGAGCCGGAGGACTTCGGCCTGGCCATGGCCTCCAGCCGCAACCTGCGCGTGGAGAACGCCGACGAGTCGAAGGCCATGGTGCTGGACGTGCTGGCCGGCAAGCCGGGCGTGGCGCGCGACATCGTGGCGCTCAACGCCGGCGCGGCGCTGTACGCCGCCGACGTGGCCGACTCCATCGAGGACGGCATCGTGCGCGCGACCGGGGCCATCGACAGCGGCGCGGCCGAACAGCGCATGCACAGCTTCGTGGCCGCTACCCAGCGCCTGCTCGAAGCGACTGTCTAGGGCACCTGGAAAAACCGCCGGTCCCCGGGGGATGCAACGAGCCCGTCCTGCAGGGAACTTCGAAAAACCATCTTTCATGCAACCACTATTCCGTTTCGGTAGGTCGGGTTGGCTCCATCAACCCGACATGATGTCGGGTCACGACCCGACCTGCCCGTTTCGAGTACCGACGTGCGCTGGGGTGACGGGTTTTTCGAGGTGCCCTGCAGGAGCCAGCAGGGCTGGCTCCTGCCAGAAGCGCTTTTGCACCGGCGTTGCCAGTGGCCGGGATCGGCGGCTGAACACATCGCGGAATTTAAGTAATGCAGCCGGCGGCGACAGCCGCTAAGCTTTGCCTCGTCATCCTCCCCGCTC
>CAZBZD010000163.1:0-1801 GCA_964496295.1 uncultured Rhodanobacteraceae bacterium
CCTCGCCACGAATGGAAACAGATCCCGGCCGGACGGAAAAAAGCGGTTTTTCGAGGTCCCTTTCCGGGGCGAGGCGGTTCAGGGCGCTGTTTCGTCCACCGCCTGCAGCATCGCCTCGGCGCTCGATACCCGGAATTCCCCCGGCGCCTCCACATGCAGAATCTTCACCACGCCGTCCTCGGCATACAGCGCGAACCGCCTGCTGCGCTTGCCCATGCCGAAGCCGCTGCCGTCCATTTCCATGCCCAGGGCGCGGGTGAAGGCGCCGTTGCCGTCGGACAGCATGGCCAGCGCTTCGGGAACGTGCTGCATCCCGGCCCAGGCACGCATCACGAACACGTCGTTGACGGCCATGCAGGCCACCTCGATCCCGCGTTCCCGGAATGCCGCGAGATGGTCCACGTAACCCGGCAGGTGCTGGTTGGAACAGGTGGGCGTGAAGGCGCCCGGCACGGCGAACAGCAACACCTTGCGACCGGCAAAGAAAGCTTGCGTGGATATCGGCTCGATGCCGTCGTTGAGCATGTTTACCGTGCTGGAGGGGATGTGATCGCCGACCCGGATCGTCATGGAGCGCCCTGTTCGATGTGCGGTTGGCTCGATGATACCCCCCGCGCCGCCGCCGTCGCCACGGTCGTGCGATGCTTGAATCCGCTGCAACAGGTCATATCTACTGTGGATCCGGTCGGGTTTTTCCTCGCGTCCCCGTGTTTGTGGAGAGTGCATGCAATTCAAGGACTACTACGAGATCCTGGGCGTCAAGCCCGATGCCGGCGAGGCCGAAATCAAGTCGGCCTATCGCAAGCTGGCGCGCAAATACCATCCGGACAAGAACAAGGACGCCGACGCCGAGGAAAAATTCAAGGCCGTCAACGAGGCCCACGAGGCACTCAAGGACCCGGAAAAGCGCCGCGCCTACGATGAATTGCGCGCCGGCGGCTACCGTGCCGGCGACCAGTTCCGGCCGCCGCCGGGCTGGGGCGGCGGCGAGGGCGCCCAGGGCTTTCATTTCGGCGACGGCGCCGGGTTCGGCGGCAGTGCCGACTTCAGCGACTTCTTCGAGAGCCTGTTCGGCCAGGCCGCGGCGGCGCGCGCCGGCGCCGGTCGTCCGCGGGCCCGCCGCGGCGGCGACGTCAAGGCGCACATCGACGTGGACCTCGCGACCGCCTACGAAGGCGGCAAGACGCGCGTCGGCCTCAACGACGGCAGCGGCGGCGAGAAGGTGCTCGAGGTCAAGATTCCCGCCGGCATCCTTCCGGGCCAGGTCATCCGTCTGGGCGGGCAGGGCCATCCGGGCGCGGGCCATGGCAAGCCCGGCGACCTGCTGCTGGAAATCGGCATCCGCCCCGACCCGCGCTTCCGGCTCGACGAACACGACATCCTGTCCACGCTGGTCATCGCGCCGTGGGAAGCGGCATTGGGCGCCACGGTGGACGTGCCGACCCTGGGCGGCACCGTGCAGCTGCGCGTGCCGCCGGGCTCGCAGTCCGGCCGCAAGCTGCGCCTCAAGGGACGCGGCATGCCCGGCAAGAACCCGGGCGACCACCTGGTCACGCTGGAAATCCACACCCCGGCCGCCGACAGCGACGAGGCCAGGGCCGCCTACAGTGCCTTCCGCGACGCATTCACGGAGTACCAGCCGCGTCAGTAGGCATCGTTTTGGTAAGCTTTGCGGCGCACGCCCGGGTGGCGGAATCGGTAGACGCAGCGGACTTAAAATCCGCAGAACGCAAGTTCATGTGGGTTCGAGTCCCACCCCGGGCACCAGCCTGCGCCAGGCCGCCGGCAAACATCAACGGGC
>CAZBZD010000163.1:1901-4457 GCA_964496295.1 uncultured Rhodanobacteraceae bacterium
GGCTTCGGCGTGGCGTCGGCCGACTTGCGCGGCGCGGCGGCGGGTGTCGCTCCGGGCTGCGTTTCCGTCTTTCGCTCCGGGGCCGGGCGAGGTGCCGGAGCCGTCGCCGGCCGGGTAGCCGTTTCGGTTTTCGGCGCCGGTGCAGGCGCTTTTGGCGCGGGCGCCGTCGCCTTGCCTTCGGTTGCCTGTGCCGGAGCCTTTGCCGGGGCGGAAGACGGCGACGGCGCGACGGAAGGTTTCGCTGCGGTGGGTGCCGCGACGGGCGTGGCCGCCGGTTTCGATGCGGCAGGGGATGCCGGTGTCGGTGCCGGTGCGGGCTTTGCCGGAGCCGGGGCCTTCGCCGCGGCGGGGGCCGGTTCCGTGCGGGGCGTCGGGGCCTTCACGCCGGTCGACGCCGGCTCGGATCTGGCCGAAGGCGACGGGGAGGCGGGGGCTTCGGCCGGCCTGCCGCTGGCGGCCGGTGCCGGCGCCTTCGATTCGGTCGACGGGGCGCCCGGCGATCGAGCTTCGCCACGCTGGTCGTTGCCGGACTTCGACTCGCCGCTCCGGGTGGACGGGTTGTTGGCGTTCCCGGTTGCGCCGGTCGTGCCCGACGGGGAACGCCGGCGACGCCGGCCGCCGCGCCGGCCGCGCCGGCGACGCTGCCCGGTGCCAGTGGCCTGCGCGTTGTCGGAGCCGCTGCCGGCGGGCGCCGGTGCGGTCCCGGTCGTGCCGGCCGGTTCGGCGGTGGCGGCCTTGTCGGCGTCGGTGGCCGTCCTGGCGGCGGGCGCCGGTGCCGGCCGCGGAGCCTCTGCGGCCTTGTCCTTGTTGCCGGAAGCCTGGCGCGAGCTGCTCTTGTCCTGGCTGTCGGCGCTCTTGCGACCGCGCGTGCCGCTGCCGCGTTCGCTGCGGGCGGATGATTTGGCATCCCCCTGGCCCGAAGCGCGGCGCGAACGGCCCGAGGACTTGCTGCCGCCTTCGGACCGGCTGCCCGGGCGCTCGTTGCGGCTGCCGCCGCGGCGCGAGGACGAGCGGCGGTTGCCGTCGGACGAACGGCCGGACGATCCGCTCCTGCGCGCATCGCCCGAACCACGGCCCTGCCTGCCGTCGCGGGACGCGGGCTTCCGGGTTGCCGCGTCGGTATCCGAAGATGTCTCTTCGCTGCCGCCGCCGAACCAGCCGAACAGGCGCGACAGGATGCCGCCGGATGCCGTGGCGGCGGTGGCAGTGGCAGTGGCGGCGACCGGGGCCGCTGCCGGGGCAGGCTCGCGCACGGGCGCGGGCGTGGAAGGCACGATGCGGCTGACGGCGGGTTCCTCGCCGCTGCCGGCGTCCTGGCCCATCTTGCGCGGCGGCGGCGCGATCACCTCGGTGAGGCGCTGGTAGCTGGGCTTGGTGTGCTCGCCCATTTCCGCCTCGCGGATGCGCGTGATGTCCAGGTGCGGCGTTTTCAGCTTGTCGTCGGCGACCACCACCACGTGCACGTTGTGGCGCAGCTCGATCTCGACCACGCTGGCGCGCTTCTCGTTGAGCAGGAAGTTGGCCACGCTGACCGGCGCCTGCACCAGCACCTGGCCGGTGGAGTCCTTCATGGCGTGTTCTTCGATCAGGCGCAGCGTGGACAGCGACAGTGATTCCACGCTGCGGATGAAGCCGTGGCCCTCGCAACGCGGGCACAGGATCTGCGTGGCTTCGCCGAGGCTGGGACGCAGGCGCTGGCGCGACATCTCCAGCAGGCCGAAGCGCGAGATGCGCCCGACCTGCACGCGCGCGCGGTCGGCACGCAGGGCGTCCTTGAGCTTGTCTTCCACCTCGCGCTGGTGCCTGGGGCTGTCCATGTCGATGAAATCGATCACGATGAGGCCGCCGGCGTCGCGGATCTTCAACTGGCGCGCAACTTCCACCGCGGCTTCGCAGTTGGTGTGGAAGGCCGTCTCCTCGATGTCGCTGCCCTTGGTGGCCTTGGCCGAGTTGATGTCGATCGAGGTCAGCGCCTCGGTCGGGTCGATCACGATCGAGCCGCCCGAGGGCAGGCGCACGGTGCGCGCGAAGGCGTTCTCGATCGCGGTCTCGATCTGGAAGCGCGAGAACAGCGGGATGTCGTCCTGGTACAGCTTGAGCTTGCGCAGGGCGTTGGGCATGACCTGCTGCATGAACTCGCGCGCGTCGTGGTACATGGCCTCCTCGTCGATGAGGATTTCGCCGATGTCGTTGCGCAGGTAGTCGCGCAGGGCACGGATGAACAGGCGCGATTCCTGGTAGATCAGGAACGGCGCCTTCTGCTTCTCGGCGGCGCCGGAGATGGCCTTCCACAACTGCAGCAGGTAATCCAGGTCCCACTGCAGTTCCTCGGCGTCGCGGCCGGTGCCGGCGGTGCGCACGATCAGGCCCATGCCGTCGGGCACGGTGACGTGTTCCAGGGCTTCCTTGAGCGCGCGGCGGTCCTCGCCCTCGATGCGCCGCGAGACGCCGCCGGCGCGCGGACTGTTGGGCATCAGCACCATGTAGCGGCCGGCCAGGCTGATGTAGGTGGTCAGGGCCGCGCCCTTGTTGCCGCGTTCTTCCTTCTCGACCTGG
>CAZBZD010000164.1:0-4428 GCA_964496295.1 uncultured Rhodanobacteraceae bacterium
ACCTGATGGAGAAATTCGCCGGCTACGGCTTCAACAAGTCGCACGCCGCCGCCTACGCGCTGGTCAGCTACCAGACCGCATGGCTGAAAACGCACTACCCGGCCGAGTTCATGGCCGCGACGATTTCCTCGGACATGGACAACACCGACAAGGTGGTGACCTTCCTGGAAGAGTCGAAGGCCATCGGGCTGGAGATCCTGGCCCCCGACGTCAACGCCTCACAGTGGATGTTCGAGGCCGTCAAACCCGATGCCATCCGCTACGGCCTGGGCGCCATCAAGGGCGTCGGCCGCGGCGTGTGCGAAGCCATCGCCGCCGAATGCCGCGAGCACGGCACCTACCGCGACCTCGCCGATTTCTGCCTGCGCGTGCAGGCCAACGGACTCAACAAGCGCGTGCTCGAAGCCCTGGTCCTGTCCGGCGCGCTGGACAGTCTGGCACCCAACCGCGCCAGCCTGATGGAACAGCTTCCCGGTGCGATCAAGGCCGCCGAGCAGCATCAGCGCAACGCCAGCGCCGGCCAGAACGACATGTTCGGTGCGCCCGCCGGCGAGCAGGCCGGGCGCATCGCCATCGACCTGCCCGAAGTGCCCGAATGGTCGCTGGAACAGCGCCTGGCCGGCGAACGCGACACCCTCGGGCATTACTTTTCCGGCCACCCGACCCAGCCCTGGCGCGACGTCATGGCGCAACTGGCCACCTGCCCGATGGGCGAGATCGTCGAACGCTACCAGCCCCCCGCGCCACGCGGTGGCGACGACGAGGGCAGCCGCTATCGACGTGCACCGGAAACGCCGTGGACCGTCGCCGGCATGGTCGTCGCCGTGCGCAAGCGCGGTGACACGGCGGCCTTCGCGCGCCTGGAGGACGAGACCGGCAGCATCGAGGTGAGCTTCTTCCGCGAGGCCTTCGACCAGTACGCCGAGCTGCTCACCCGCGATGCCCTGCTGGTGGTCGAGGGCGGCCTCGGCATCGACAGTTTTTCCGGCGGTTACCAGGTCCGCGCGCGCCGCGTGTTCACCCTGGCCGAGGCCTGCGAACAGATGGCGCGCCTGCTGCGCATCCGCGTCAACGGCATCGGCCCCGACTTCCTGCCGAAACTGCGCCAGACCCTGGCCGACTACCGCGGCGGCAGCACGTCCCTGCGCTTGAGCGGTTACCGCAACCACCTCGCCCAGGCCGACATCGACCTCGGCGACGACTGGCGTGTGCATGCCTCCCCGGAACTGGTTCGCAACTTGCGCACCCTGCCCGGCGTATTGGACGCCAGCCTGCATCTGGCGCGCCCCACCTGACATATCGCCCTAAGCTATAATCGAGGCCTTTGATTGCCGTGAAAAGCGTGTAATGAACCCGAATTTCCTCGATTTCGAACAGCCCATTGCCGAACTGTCGGCAAAGATCGACGAGCTGCGCAACGCCAGCGACGGGCAAGCGTTCGACATCGACGAGGAAATCGGGCGCCTGCGCGGCAAGCTCAAGACCAGGACCGCGGACATCTTCAAGAACCTCACGCCGTGGCAGGTCACGCAGATGGCGCGCCATCCGCAGCGGCCCTACACGCTCGACTACATCGGCGTGATGTGCGACGAATTCCACGAGCTGGCCGGCGACCGCATGTACGCCGACGACGCCGCCATCGTCGGCGGCCTGGGCCGCATCAACGGCCGCCCGGTGATGATCATCGGCCACCAGAAGGCGCGCGACACCAAGGGCAAGGTCCACCGCAACTTCGGCATGCCGCGCCCCGAAGGCTACCGCAAGGCCCTGCGCCTGATGCAGATGGCCGAGCGCTTCAAGCTGCCGCTGATCACCTTCATCGACACCCCCGGCGCCTACCCCGGCATCGGCGCCGAAGAACGCGGCCAGAGCGAGGCCATCGCCCGCAACCTGCTGGAAATGGCCGACCTGGAAACCCCCATCGTCACCACCGTCATCGGCGAAGGCGGTTCCGGCGGTGCGCTCGGCATCGGTGTCGGCGACCGCGTCAACATGCTGCAATACTCGATCTACTCGGTGATTTCACCCGAGGGCTGCGCCTCGATCCTGTGGAAAAGCGCCGACAAGGCCAAGGACGCCGCCGAGGCCCTGGGCCTGACCGCCGACCGGCTGATGGAACTGGGCCTGATCGACAAGATCGTGCGCGAACCGCTGGGCGGCGCCCACCGCAACCCGCACTCCATCGCCGTGCGCCTGAAGGCCGTCATCCTCAACCAGCTCGACCAGCTCCAGGCCCTGCCCGTGCCCGACCTGCTGGAGCAACGCTACCAGCGCCTGCGCGGCTACGGTACCTGGCAGGAGTGACGCCGTGGGCATGGTGCACGGCATCGACCACGTCAACCTGCGTGCCCCTGCCGACACCATCGAGCGGCTGCGCCGGTTCTACGTCGACATCATCGGCCTGGACGAAGGCCCGCGCCCGCGTTTCCGTTCCGGCTCCCGTGGCCACTGGCTGTATGCCGGCGACGATCCGGTACTGCATCTGAGCATCGACGCGACAGGCCAAACCGTCCCGGACCACGCCGGCGCCTTCAACCACGTGGCTTTCGCCTGCGAGAACCTCGACGCCGCCCGCAAGCGCCTCGCCGACGCGGGCATCGCCTACACCACCGACATCGTCGAGGAACGACAGCAGGTACAACTGTTCCTGCACGACCCCGTCGGCCTGGGCGTCGAATTGAATTTCATCTCCGAGTCACGTGACTGATCTTCCCTTGCCCGGAAGGGCACGGATCGTCAGAATGAATGTCTCTGGCGGCAACGGGAAAGCATCATGCGCAACGGTTTGACGACCGGGCTTCTGATACTGGCCGTGACATGGTCGCCCATGGGGCACACGCGCCAGCAAACGGCTGCGCCGGCATCGGCCGCTTCGACGAGCCAGCCAGTCATCCGCTCACAAGCGGAGCTGACGCGCTATCTGAAACAAACGCCACGCAATGCCCCGCCACTTGGATGGCTGTCGCCGGGTGGACGCAAGCGGTTTCTGGGAGAACTGGTTTTCACACCCCGCGGCGTCGGCACGTTTTCATATCAGGATCTGCAGAACGAGCTCGGTCACTCGCAAATCGTCAAGATTCTCGACCTGTTCGACCTCGGCGACTACGGCAAAGTAATACAGGGCCTGACACCTGCCGAACAGGCACGGCGTCAGCACGAGCGCCTTGCGGCCGCCAGGGCACGCGGATGCCACGATATCGCCACCTGTCCGGAAAGCCGTATCGAACAGCAGTACGACAAGTTGGTGCTGCAGAGGCCTGATCGGTCCATGCCGGACGCGCAACGCGCCGCATGGCATGCCAAGCGTTACGACCGCTTGATGTCCCGGTATCAAATCGCAGGCAATCTGGCATCGGTCGATCGTCCCGACCTGCGCCTGCTCAAGCGTGCGGCCGAACACGTCGTCTTCTGGAACCCCGACGCCACATACATCGGCCAGTTGCAAGCCGACCTCGCCGAAATGCAGCGCCGCGGCATGACCGACGACCGCGATTACACCGGGCTCTACCGCACCCTGGTGAGCAGCCGTCATTTCGATGCCGCACAAAAACTCGCGCAAGCGCATCCCGGAATGGACATCGTCGCATTACCCGCCTGGCGCCCACCGGCAAACCTCCCGGCCGGTCAACCCACAGCCTTGTCCCTGACGCATGACGGCCGCACGATGACACGCAAGGCGTTCGATCTTTCCGCGCCGCTGCGTATCGTCATCGTCGCTTCATGCCACTTTTCACAGGACGCGGCACGTGCCATCCACCGGGATCCAAAACTGCGCCCGTTGTTTGCCAAACATGCCGTCTGGCTTGCCAGCCAAAGCGACTCGATTGCCGATGCCAGGACCTGGAACAAGGAATTTCCCGACCAACCCATCCACATCGCCTGGCAGGACAGCGAATGGTCGAAACTGGACAGCTGGGCCATGCCCACCTTCTATGTTTTCCGCCACGGCAAGCTGGTCGACCAGTGGGCCGGATGGCCAGCCGACACCGGCATGCGGACCCTGCGCAAACACCTTGAGCGGGACGGCTTGCTGAAAGCCGGCGCCGGTTGAATGCACGGCGTGCAATAACGTCCGACAAAATGCCTTCCCTCTGCCAAAGCCGTTTTGCGGCCAGCTGAAGCCGGCTTCAGCTTGTCGTGTATTGCGCGCGAATACCCTCTATAATTGCCGGTTTACCATCATCACAAGGCGGTGCGATCGACAGGTCGCGCCGATTCCGCATGTCGATCGAAAAACTGCGCAACATCGCCATCGTCGCCCACGTCGACCATGGCAAGACCACCCTCGTCGACCAGCTGCTGAAGCAGTCGCATACCCTGGACGAGCGCGCGGCGGTGCCCGATCGCGTGATGGATTCGAATGACCTGGAACGCGAGCGCGGCATCACCATCCTGTCCAAGAACACCGCCATCCGCTGGCAGGACAAG
>CAZBZD010000165.1:0-1139 GCA_964496295.1 uncultured Rhodanobacteraceae bacterium
AGCGGCACCGGTACCGGACTGTACGTGGGCCAGGTCGACCTGGACACCGCGGCGTGCCGTCGCGGCTACGAGTTGAGGGACCTCGTGCGCGGCAACAGTCCCACCACCAACATGGCCAACCGCACCTTCGGCATGGGGGTTCCGATCAAGGACCTGGACGATTTCTGGGGCAGCGGCGACAACAGCAATTCGCAGTCCGCCGCGGTCGACGCGCACTACGGCGTCGCCATGACCTGGGACTACTACCAGAACACCTTCGGCCGCAACGGCATCGCCGACGACGGGCAGGGGGCCCTGAGCCGGGTGCACTACGGCCGCAATTACAGCAACGCCTTCTGGAACGACGGCTGTTTCTGCATGACCTTCGGCGACGGCAACGGCAGCTCGGTCAAGCCGCTGGTCGAACTGGACGTGGCCGGCCATGAAATGTCGCACGGCGTGACCAGCCGCACCGCCGGCCTGCTTTACTCGGGCGAGTCGGGCGGCCTCAACGAGGCAACGTCCGACATCTTCGGCACCATGGTCGAGTTCTATGCCGACAACTCCAATGACACCGGCGATTACCTGATCGGCGAGCTGGTGTTCCGGCAGAATCCGGACCTTCCGTACGAGACTGCGCTGCGCTACATGTTCAAGCCCAGCCTGGACGGAACCTCGCCCGATTGCTACTCCAGCGACCTCGGCGGTCTCGACGTGCACTACAGCTCCGGCGTGGCCAACCATTTCTTCTACCTGCTGGCCGAAGGCGCGGTGGTACCGGACGGTTTCGGTCCCGGCACCGGCGCGAACCTGAGCCCGTCCGACCTGGTCTGCAACGGCGACACTTCGCTGACCGGCATCGGCCGCGAGGATGCGGAGCAGATCTGGTACCTGGCATTGACCGCCTACATGGTGTCCGACACCGACTACGCCGGCGCACGCGCCGCCACCCTCGATGCCGCCACCGAGCTGTACGGCGCGGACTCGACCCAGTACGACGCGGTCGCTGCCGCATGGGATGCGGTCAACGTCGGTGCAGCCGGCGAGTGACGGGAGGTCGTTGACGCGGGAAGATGACAAGGGAACGGCCCGCACCCGTGGGCCGTTCCCTTGAGTTTCACGGCAGGCCGGCAAGCCGAGCAGGGCGCGGTGCATTGGTG
>CAZBZD010000165.1:1239-4398 GCA_964496295.1 uncultured Rhodanobacteraceae bacterium
GCCCGCCCATTTCCCGGTGAGGTCGAAGCGACCTTCGATGAGGCCGAAGCGCCATGGTCGAATGGGTGAGAGTGTGATTCGCTATTTGTTGGGCATCAGTAGTCCGTTCTCGTCGAGTGTCCCGTTTCGTTCGTTCCAGAACTCGCGCATGCCGTTGATCATCCCGTGGTTGTTGTCGTGGTTGAATGGGCAGGTAAGGGTTGTGCCGGCGCTTGGCCTGTGGTGTTTTGCCCACCGCATCGGCGCTTCGGTAAGTTCGCATAATGTATATTATGTCAAATATCAAAGCACAGGGGTCCTCGACAAAGGCTTGCGACAGTGCCAGCGCACCGGCACACGGCTGATCTGTGCTGACGAGCGGATTCGTGCGGAACGCGGCAATGTCCGCATGAATGTCGTTTGCAGCTGGTCGTCTTCCCCAAGCGTCAGCGCTTCGCGCGAAAGAAGTCGCGCAGCAGTCGGGCCGATTCGTCGGCCAGCAATCCACCCTGGGCACGGATGCGGTGGTTGTGGAGGTCGGACGCGAGTACGTCGAACACGCTGCCGGCGGCGCCGGTCTTCGGGTCGGTGGCGGCGTAGACGACGCGGCTGACGCGGGCGTGGACCAGCGCCATGGCGCACATCGCGCAGGGTTCCAGGGTCACGTAGAGGGTCGCCCCGGGAATCCGGTGGTTGCCCAGGCGCGTGCCGGCGTCCCGCAATGCGCCGATCTCGGCATGGGCGCTGGCGTCGTTGAGGGTGATGTTGCGGTTCCAGCCTTCGCCGACCACGCGGCCGTCCAGCACCAGCACGGCGCCCACCGGAACTTCGCCGTCGACGTCGCGCGCATGCTCGGCCAGGCGCAGCGCCTGGCGCATGAAACCGACATCTTCGTCGCGGAAACGGGTTGTGCCGGTGGTTTCGGACATTTTGTTTCAGTGAATCAGCAAGTTGGCAAGCATGCTTGAGTGTCCGCAAGCGGGGCTCGAAGTGCAGGTGGCTTGCAAGTGGCTGATTTCCCTACTCCCACTCGATGGTTGCCGGCGGTTTGCCGCTGATATCGTAAACCACGCGAGAAACATGACGTATCTCGTTGATGATGCGGTTGGAAACCTTGTCCAGAAAGTCGTACGGCAGGTGCGCCCAGCGGGCGGTCATGAAGTCGATGGTTTCCACCGCGCGCAAGGCGATGACCCATTCGTAGGCGCGCGCGTCGCCGACCACGCCGACCGATTTCACCGGCACGAACACGGCGAAGGCCTGGCTGACGGTGTCGTAGAGGTCGGCCTTGCGCAGTTCCTCGATGAAGACGGCGTCGGCGCGGGCCAGGATGTCGGCGTATTCGGCCTTGACCTCGCCGAGGATGCGCACGCCCAGGCCGGGGCCGGGGAACGGATGGCGGTAGACCATCTCGCGCGGCAGGCCCAGCTCCACGCCGATGCGGCGCACCTCGTCCTTGAACAGGTCGCGCAGCGGCTCGACCAGCTTGAGTTTCATGTGCTCGGGCAGGCCGCCGACGTTGTGGTGGCTCTTGATGACGTGCGCCTTGCCGGTCGAGCTTCCGGCCGACTCGATGACGTCGGGATAGATGGTGCCCTGCGCCAGCCACTGCACGTTGCCGCCCTCGCCCGTCAATTTGGCGGCTTCCTCGTCGAAGATCTCGACGAACAGGTTGCCGATGATCTTGCGCTTGGCTTCCGGGTCCGCGACGCCTTCGAGTGCCTTGAAGTAACGCGCGGCGGCGTCCACGCGGATGACCCTGACGCCCATGTGCTCGGCCATGGTGGCCATGACCTGGTCGCCCTCTTTCCAGCGCAGCAGGCCGGTGTCCACGAACACGCACACCAGGCGGTCGCCGATGGCCTTGTGCAGCAGGGCCGCGACCACCGAGGAATCCACGCCGCCGGACAGGCCGAGCAGCACGTGGTCGTCGCCGACCGTGGCGCGCACGCGGGCGATCTGGTCGTCGATGATGTTGGCGCTGGTCCACAGGTTGCCGCAGCCGCAGATGTCGGACACGAAGCGTTTCAGGATCGCCCTGCCCTGCACCGTGTGCGTCACCTCGGGGTGGAACTGCACGCCGTACCAGGGGCGGCTCTTGTGCGCCATGGCCGCGACCGGCACGCGCTCGGTGCGCGCGGCGACGACGAAGTCCGGCGGCACTTCCTCGACGTGGTCGCCGTGGCTCATCCACACGTCCAGCCGCGGCGTGGTGCTGGCGTGGTCGTTCATGCCCTCGAACAGGGCGCACTTGGCCACGATGTCGACCTCGGCATGGCCGTATTCGTCGGCCGCGGCCGACGCGGTGCGTCCGCCCAGTTGCTTGGCCAGGGTCTGCATGCCGTAGCAGATGCCGAGGATCGGCACGCCTGCGTCGAACACCGCCTGCGGCGCCTCGGGGGCGTCGTCCCGCGTGGTCGATTCGGGGCCGCCGGACAGGATGATGCCCCGGGCACCGAAGGCCGCGATTTCGGACGGGTCGTGGTCCCACGCCCAGACTTCGCAGTACACGCCGAGCTCGCGGATCCGGCGCGCGATCAGCTGGGTGTACTGGGCGCCGAAATCGAGGATCAGGATCTTGTCGCTGTGGATGTCTGTTTGCATGCGGGACTCGGGGCTGTGGAGGCAGGAAGCCGGAGCGAACATCGGCGAAGCCGATGGCCCGGAGGCAGGCCGCAGGAGCGGCGAGTTACTCGGGACTCGGGTTCCCGGTCACCGCCATGAGGCAGGAAAACCGGCCACGGTCAGAGCGAAGACAAATCGCCCATCGCAGGCTTGACGATCTGCCGGGTCCCCGGTCCCGAGTCCCGAGTCCCGGCCTTATTCACGAATCGAGTCGGTAGTTCGGCGCTTCCTTGGTGATCTGGATGTCGTGCGGATGCGCCTCGCGCAGGCCGGCGCCGGTGACGCGCACCATCCGCGGTTCGTGGCGCATGGCCTGGATGTCGGCGCAGCCGCAATAGCCCATGGAGGCGCGCAGGCCGCCCAGCATCTGGTGCACGATGTTGCGTACCGGGCCGCGGTACGGCACCCGGCCCTCGATGCCTTCGGGCACCAGCTTGTCGGTGTCGGTGTTGTCCTGGAAGTAGCGATCCCTGGAACCGTCCTGCATGGCGGCCAGCGAACCCATGCCGCGGTAGCTCTTGAACGAGCGGCCCTGGAACAGTTCCACCTCGCCCG
>CAZBZD010000166.1:0-4358 GCA_964496295.1 uncultured Rhodanobacteraceae bacterium
TCAACGCCGGCGACCTCATCAGCGAACTGGCCCTGGCCATCGAGATGGATTGCGAGGCCGCCGACATCGCGCTCACCATCCATCCGCACCCGACCCTGGGCGAGTCCGTCGGCCTGGCCGCCGAGGTGGCCGAAGGCACCGTCACCGATCTTTACGTGCCGAAGAAAAAGTAGGGCGGGCACTGCCCGCCGCATGTAGGTCCTCGCGACAGGCGGGTTATTGTCGGGCAGTGCCCGACCTACGGGCTTGAGGTAATCGCCGGCTGTGAACGAACACCTGCTGTTCAACATCATCGACCTGGCCGGCACGTTCGCGTTCGCGATCAGCGGCGCGCTGGCGGCGCGGCGCGAGAATTTCGACCTGTTCGGCATTCTCGCCATTGCCTACATCACCGCCTGCGGCGGCGGCATCGCGCGTGACATCTGCATCGGCGCGATCCCGCCGGCGGGGCTGGCCGACTGGCGTTATGCGCTGACGGCCGTGGTTGCCGCGCTGGCCACCATCGGCGCCTATCGGCAGGTGGAACGGCTGACCTATCCGGTGCGCCTGTTCGACGCGCTGGGCCTGGGCCTGTTTGCCGTGTACGGTGCGCACAAGGCGCTGGCGCTGGGCATGAACGCCGAAGTGGCGGTCCTGGTCGGCATGCTCACCGCCGTGGGCGGCGGCGTGGCGCGCGACGTGCTGCTCAACCGCACGGTCGTCATCATGCAGGAGGAGATCTACGCCTCGGCGGCCTTCCTGGGCGCGGGGCTGGCGGTGCTGGGCGAATACCTCGGCTGGGGCTCGCCGGGAAGCATGTGGCTGCCGATCGTGTCCTGCTGCGGCCTGCGCCTGCTGTCGCTGCGCTACCACTGGCACCTGCCCACGGGACGGGGAGCGGGCGAAGAGGAGTGAGACGCGGGCCTGCATCGGCCGGCAGGCAGCGCTTTCCCGCTTTTTGCATGACAAATGTCCATTGGCGTTCCTCCGGCCCCATGCTAATTTTCGCGACACTTGGGATTTCCCGCGAGGGGAGGGTGGACATGGCGACGTCGAGTGTGATGACGGAGAACGTCATCAAGCGGTTTTCGGGACACGTGGCAGTGGATGACGTTTCCATGCGCGTGCCCCCGGGCGGCATCTTCGGCCTGCTCGGCCCCAACGGCGCGGGCAAGACCACGCTGATCCGCCTGCTGATGGGCATCCTGGAGCCGGACGAGGGCCGCGTGGACCTGTTCGGCAGCGGCAGGCACGGCCGCCATCTGGCCGAACGCGTCGGCTACCTGCCCGAGGAGCGCGGCCTGTACAAGAAGATGAAGGTGCTGGACCAGCTGGTTTTCCTCGGCCAGACCAAGGGCCTGTCCCGCGCCGAGGGACACAAGCGCGCGCTGGCCTGGCTGGACAGGCTGGGCGTGGCCGACTGGGCCGACAAGAAGATCGAGGACCTGTCCAAGGGCATGCAGCAGAAGGTGCAGTTTGTCGGCGCCTTGCTGCACGACCCGGAGCTGGTGATCCTGGACGAGCCGTTTTCCGGCCTCGACCCGGTCAACGCGCAGGTCATGAAGGACACCGTGGTGGAGCTGGCCGACAAGGGCCACACCGTCATTTTTTCCACCCACGTGATGGAACAGGCCGAGCGCATGTGCGACCACGTCCTGATCATGGCGCGCGGGCGCAAGGTGGTCGACGGCCCGCTGGCGCAGGTGAAGGCCGAGTCGGGCAAGAGCCACATCGCGCTGGATTTCGCCGGCTCGCGCCAGCAGGCCGAGCCGATCCTCGCCGATCGCGCGCTGGTGGCCAGCGTGGATGACTACGGCGCCAGCGCCGAATTGTCGCTGGCCGACGGCATCGAGCCTTCGGCGTTGCTGGCGGCCCTGGTCGGCAACCAGGTCAAGCTCAGCCGTTTCCAGGTCGTGGAACCGTCGCTGCATTCGATATTCATCGACAAGGTGGGGGCCGATGCGGCCGTCGCCGGTCGCACGGGGGACGTCGCATGAACAGCAAGATCATGGCCGTGGTGAGGCGCGAGTTCGTCACCCGCGTGCACACCAAGACTTTCATCATCACCACCGTGCTCCTGCCCGTGGTGATCCTGATCCTGGCCGTGGTGCCCACCATGCTGATGTGGGGCGCGGACCACACCACGCGCATCGCGGTGGTCGACGGCACTTCGGTCCAGCTCGGGCAACATGTCCGTCGGGTACTGGATGCCGAAAAACTGGCCGCGGGCAAGGACTCGGGCAAAAGTCCCGCCCCGCGCTATGAAATCAGCGTGGTGCCGGCCCCGGGCAACGTGGAAGCCGTGCGCGAAAAGCTGATCGGACAGACCGGGTTTTCCCGTGATGATCCGAAGGGCCGGTATGACGGCGTGCTGGTATTGCCCGAAGGCGTGCTGGACGACGGCAAGTTGACTTATTACGGCAGCAACGCCAGCTCGCCTTCGGCCATGGGGCATTTGCGCGGCAGCCTGACCAAGGCGTTCGCCGGCACCCGTCTGGCCCGGGCCGGCATCGACGTGCGCATGGTGGCCAGTGCCATGCGGCCGGTGGACATGGATGCGACCAAGGTGTCCGAGGGCAAGCTCACCGGGCAGAGCGGCAAGGCGGCGTTCTACGTGGCCTACGGCATGGGCATCCTGCTGTACATGTCCATCCTGCTGTTCGGGCAGCAGACCATGGTGTCGGTGATCGAGGAGAAATCCTCGCGCGTGGTCGAGGTGCTGGTGTCGTCGCTCACGCCTTTCCAGATGCTGCTGGGCAAGGTGATCGGCGTGGGCGCGGCCGGGTTGCTGCAGATGGCGATCTGGGGCGTGTCGGCCTGGCTGATCACCAGCCAGGCGGGGCATCTGGCGGCGCTGGTCGGCGCGGATCCGGGCAGCGTGGCCCGGTTTGCATTGCCGCACATCGGTGCCGGCCTGGTGGTGGTCCTGCTGCTTTATTTCGTGCTGGGATTCCTGCTCTACGGCGCGCTGTATGCCGCGATCGGCTCGATGTGCAGCGCCATCCAGGACAGCCAGCAATACGCCAGCGTCGTGACCGTGCTCATCCTGATCGGCTTCATGTCGGTGTTCGCCGTCATCGCGCATCCCGACGGAACGGTGGGCACGGTGTTGTCCTGGATCCCGTTCTTCGCGCCGTTCGTGATGCCGGTGCGCTGGTCGCTGACTTCCGTGTCGGCCGTGAACCTGGTGGGTTCGCTGGTGCTTTTGGTGGCCGGCGTGCTGTTCTGCGTGTGGCTGGCCGCGCGCATCTACCACACCGGCATCCTGATGTTCGGCAAGAAGCCGACCTGGCGCGAATTGTGGCGCTGGATTCGCACCAGTTGAAGGGTCGAATGCATGCGGTGCGGCGGGCAGTGCCCGCCCTACCCGTGCATGGGGGATTTGCGGCGGGACATTGTCGCTCCGTGTAGGGCGGGCATTGCCCGCCGCTCCATGCCCCGGCCACCCGGTTCAGGCGTCCAGATGCAACCCGCACTCGCGTTTGAGTCCGAAGAAGCGCGTGTCCTCGTCGCGCATGCCCGGATGCCAGCGGCGCGTGGTGTGGGTGTCGCCGATGGATACGTAACCCTGATCCCATAGCGGGTGAAAGGGCAGATCATGCCGTTTGAGGTACATGCCGACATCGCGATCGTTCCAGTCGGCGATGGGGTGCACTTTCCAGCGTCCGTTGCGCTGCTCGACGAAGGGCGTCTGCGTGCGGCTGGCCGACTGGTCGCGGCGCAGGCCGGCAAACCAGGTCGCGGCGCCCAGGTCCGCCAGCTTGTGCTGCATCGGTTCGACCTTGACCAGCTGGTTGTAGCGTTCCAGACCGTCGGCACCTTGCTCCCACAGCTTGCCGTGGCGCGCTTCCAGCCAGGCCGGGCTGAGCGCCGGACGGGCGACGTGCAGGTTGAGGTCGAGCCTTTCACGCAGTTCGTCGATGAAGCGGTAGGTTTCCGCGAACAGGTAGCCGGTGTCGATGACGATGACCGGGATGTCCGGCTGCTCGCGGGTGACCAGGTGCAGCATGACCGCCGCCTGCGCGCCGAAGCTGGACGACAGCACGTGCGGGCCGGGCAGGTGCTGCAGGGCCCAGCGCACGCGCTCGTCGGCATCCAGTGCGGCCAGGGTGTCATTGGCGTCGTCGTTGACGGGAACGGTGGCTGCAAGACTCATGACGCGTACTCCAAAGCCGGGCGACGCCCGGGTGGATCGACCAGGCCGACCCGGGCGACGAAATCGCCGAAGCGTTCGCCATCCCCGCGTTCGCCGGCGAAGCGGGCGAACAGCTCGTCCAGCGCGGCAAGGATGGCTTCCTCGTTGATGTTTTCGCGGTACAGGGCATTCAGGCGCTCGCCGCGGTGGTCGGCGCCGATGCGCAGGTCGTAGCGGCCCACGG
>CAZBZD010000167.1:0-4356 GCA_964496295.1 uncultured Rhodanobacteraceae bacterium
ACGGCGACAGGTACAGGTCGTCGCCGCCCTCGTCCGGGCGCAGGAAGCCGTAGCCCTCGGCATTGGCCAGCACCATGCCGGCGATCAGGTCCAGCTTTTCGGTCGGGGCATAACCGCCGCGGCGGTTCTTCAGCAACTGGCCGTCGCGCAGCATCGCCGCCAGGCGCTTGCCCAGAGCGATGATGTCGACCTCCTCGGTCAGGCCCAGCGCCGCGGCGATGGCCTCGGCGTTCATCATCCCGGCATGCTTTTCCAGCAGCATGCGGATCGCCTCGCGGCTGGGGATGGGGCGCTCGTAGCGGCCCGCCTCGCGCTCGGCGAACGGGTCGGAGACCGGGTGCTTGCGGCCCTTCGCGGACGACGCCTTGCGTGACCGGGACGGTTTTTTCGGAGTTGTTTTCTTCGACACGGGAATCCTTGTGGGGCGGCCGGTGCGCCGGAAGCGGGGAAATCCCGTCCCGTCGCGCACGAAAAATGTTTGACAACGGCCGCGGTGATGCCTATCTTACGCGGCTCCGCTGCCCGATGCGCGCAGCGGCATGCCCAGGTGGCGGAATTGGTAGACGCGCTAGCTTCAGGTGCTAGTGACCGCAAGGTCGTGGAAGTTCGAGTCTTCTCCTGGGCACCACATCCTGCTCCGCGGATCTCCGGATCCACGAGTATCGAGAAACCCGCGAAAGCGGGTTTTTTGTGGCCCGCCTTCCCTGGCGGCCTCCCTTCGGGCCGTCGCTGCGCGACGTCAAAAATCGCTCCCGGCGATTTTTTCGTTTCCGGCGGTCCCTCGATGCCGGCGGCCATTCCGCCCCCGGCCACATCGACATCCCGGGTCGTCCCGGGCCCTGATTGCCCGTTCCGGCAGCGTCCACCCGCGCGCCGCCCGCTCCCGCCCGCGGCAGACGAATGGTAACAAGAATTATTCTCATATAAGATGGCCGCCCTGTCCTCACCCGCAATCCATCCACAGGGAACCCCGCATGCTTCATCCTTTCCAAGGCTCCGCCAGGTGGCCGCGTCGCACTCTTCTGGTCATGGGCCTGCTGGCCGCCGTCCCGGTCCACGCGCAGACCACCGACACCT
Organism: uncultured Rhodanobacteraceae bacterium; assembly: GCA_964496295.1. Taxonomy (GTDB): domain Bacteria; phylum Pseudomonadota; class Gammaproteobacteria; order Xanthomonadales; family Rhodanobacteraceae; genus Oleiagrimonas. The sequence continues at coordinate 1,078 of CAZBZD010000167.1, forward strand.
CCGCCACCACCGATACCGATGCAGCCGACCTGGCGCCGGTGCTGGTGGTTGCCCAGCGCGCCGAGCGCGTCAGCAGCGGTGCCACCAACCTGGACCTGGCCATCAAGGACACCCCGCAGTCGATCAGCGTGGTGAGCAACGAGCAGATGGAGCAGTTCGACGCCACCAGCGTCAACGACGCGCTGCGCCTGGCCACCGGCATCCAGGTCGACGAATGGGAGACCAATCGCACCACCTACAGCTCGCGCGGCTTCGACATCCTGAACACCCAGGTCGACGGCGTCGGCCTGCCCAACGACTGGGGCATTTCCACCGGCGCGATGGACAGCTTCGGCTACGAGAAGGTGGAAGTGATCCGCGGCGCCAACGGCCTGCTCACCGGCGTCGGCAACGCCGCCGGCACCATCAACTACGTGCGCAAGCGTCCCACCAACCAGCGCCAGGGCCTGTTCGGCGTGAGCTACGGCTCGTGGGGCACCCGGCGCGTCGAGGCCGATTACTCGACGCCATTCACGGCCGACGGCAGCTGGGCCGGGCGCGTGGTCGCCGCGCACCAGGACGGCGACTCGTACTTGCGCGGCAACGACAATTCGCGCAACTTCCTGTACGGCGTGGTCGACGGCCAGATCGGCGACAGCGGCATGCTGACGCTGGGCTACTCGTACCAGAAAGCCAAGTCCAACGGCGTCATGTGGGGCGCGCTGACGTTCATGAACAGCGACGGCACCCAGTCCGAGTGGCCGACCCGTGCCTCGACCACGCAGGACTGGACCTACTGGAACACCACCCGCCGGAACGCCTTTGCCGAATACGTCCAGCAGCTCGGCGGCAGCTGGCTGCTGAAGCTGTCGTACAACTACCGCCGCTCCGTGGGCGATGAAAAACTGTTCTACGCCTACCTGCCGGACCCGGACGGCGACGGCATCTCCGAAGCCCTCGACCCGGATACCGGCCTGGGCCTGGTCGGCTACCCGTGGGCCGGCAGCGACAAGGCGACCGCGCACCTGGGCACGGCCATGCTCAAGGGCCACTTCGAACTGTTCGGCCGCGACCAGCAGGTGGTGCTGGGCGCCAGCCTCGCCAGGAGCGAGTCGGACAGCCGGGAACGCAACGCGGACTTTTCCTCGCCCGCCTGGGGTGCCCTGCCGGCCTTCCCGTACGCCACCGACGCCATCCCCGAGCCGGCCTGGGGCGATCCCTCGCTTTACTCGGTACTGAACCAGCGGCTGGAGCGCGCCTTCGGCGCCACCCGCATCGCGCTCAGCGACCGTCTCAAGGCCATCGTCGGCGTCAGCTACGCCCGGTACCGCCGCGACGGCCGCTCCTACGACCTTGCCTTCGACCAGACCACCAGCCACACCAGCCCCTACGGCGGCCTGACCTTCGATTTCAACGAGCACGTGCTCGGCTACGTCAGCTATTCGGACATCTACCAGCCGCAGGACCAGGTCGACGCCAACGACCGCTACCTCGACGCCAGCAAGGGCGAGAACTACGAGATCGGCGTCAAGGCCGGCTGGCTGGACAAGCGCCTGCTGACCACGCTGGCCGTGTACAAGGCCGACCAGCAGGGGCTGGCCACGCCCACCGGCCAGTACAACGAATACGGCCAGACCATCTACGCGCCGGTGGACGTGGAATCCAGGGGCGTCGAATTCGAAGCCACCGGCAAGCTCGGCGACAACGTCAGCCTGGTGTTCGGCTACACCGCGCTGAAGCTGACCGGCGCCGACGGCGGCGATACCTACCCCTGGGTGCCGCGCCACACCGCCAACCTGCTGCTCAGCGCGCACTTGCCGAACTACCGCGCACTTTCCTTCGGCATCGGCGGACGCTGGCAAAGCGCCATCTCGAACACGGAAAGCAGCGGCTTCACGGTGCGCCAGGACAGCTACGCCGTGCTCGACGGTTTCGTCGCCTGGAACTTCCTGCCCGATGCCACGCTGCGCTTCAACGTGCACAACATGGCGGACGAAAAATACATCAACACCTTGCGTTTCAGCGGCTACTACGGTGCGCCGCGCCACTACATGCTGAGCCTGGAGTGGCGGCTCTGAAGCGGTCACGGGCGCGCGAACGCCGAATGGCCCTGACGCAGGGTGACGGCGCCTGCCCGTTCCGGATTGCATCGACAGGATGTCCGGCAACGTGGCGTGAAAAAAAAGCGTTTCTGTAGACTTCAAGTGAAGCTTGCCGCTGTTTGCCCGGGCTGAAATCCGGCATACGTCTGTTCCACCCCGTTCCCGACAGCAAGTAGGTCGGGTTGGTTTCATCAACCCGACATGGATGTCGGGTCACGACCCGACCTACGGTTATCCATGACCACTCTCCGCGTACGCCGAAGTGACGGTTTTTTTTCGAAACTCCCTGCATGGATCGCGACGGAATGACCCTTGACGGCATGGCGTGAAAAAAACCGTTTGGGTAGACTTCAAACACAGCTTGCTCCCGGACTGAAATCCGGCATACGTCTGTTCCACCCCGTTCCCGACAGGTACGCAGACTCTTGCCCTACGCGTGGATCGCCATCGCCCTCGCCTGCCTGCCCTGCCTGGCAAGCATCGGCACGTTGTTGATCGGCCATCGGCGACGCAAGCGTTCCACCTGGATCATGACCGGCACGGCAGCCCTCTGCCTGCTGCTGGCGATGCTGCTCTACCCGGCCGTCGACGACGGCGGCGTGGTGCGCGAGTCGATCGCCTGGATGCCGGGCTTGGGGCTGGATGTCATCCTGCGCGTGGACGGCCTCGCCTGGCTGTTCCTGATGCTGGTGTGCGGCATCGGTTTGCTGGTCGGCATCTACGCCGCCTACTACATGCCGCCGGACCACACGCTGGTGCGGTTTTTCGCGCTGCTGCTCGCCTTCATGGGCTCGATGCTGGGCGTGGTGCTGTCCGGCAACGTGATCCAGATGGTGTTCTTCTGGGAGCTGACCGGGCTGTTCTCGTTCCTGCTGATCGGCTACTGGTACCACGGCGAATCGGCGCGCGACGCGGCGCGCACGGCGCTGATCGTCACCGGCAGCGGCGGCCTGTGCCTGCTGGCGGGGGCGCTGCTGATCGGGCATGTCGCCGGCAGCTACGACCTGGACGTGATTCTCGCCGCCGGCGAACGCATCCGCCACAGTCCGCTGTACCTGCCGGCGCTGGTGCTGGTCCTGGTCGGCGCGCTGACCAAGAGCGCGCAGTTCCCGTTCCACTTCTGGCTGCCCTCGGCGATGTCGGCGCCGACGCCGGTGTCGGCGTACCTGCATTCGGCGACGCTGGTGAAGCTCGGCGT
>CAZBZD010000168.1:0-4345 GCA_964496295.1 uncultured Rhodanobacteraceae bacterium
AGCGCAACCAGGAGGCCATCATGCGCCTGCTGGACGAGATGGGCTCGCTGGCCGAAGGCGACCTGACCGTGAAGGCGACCGTGACCGAGGACATCACTGGCGCCATCGCCGACTCGGTCAACTTCGCCGTGGAGGCGCTGCGCTCGCTGGTGACCACCATCAACGAGACCGCCGTGCAGGTGTCGGCGGCGGCACAGGAAACCCAGGCCACCGCCATGCACCTGGCCGATGCGGCCAAGCACCAGGCGCAGCAGATCACCTCCGCCTCGGCCGACATCAGCAACATGGCCAGGTCCATTGACGAGGTGTCGAAAAACTCGGCCGAGTCGGCCGAGGTGGCGCAGAAGTCGGTGCAGATCGCCTCGCACGGCGCCGACGTGGTGCGCGAGACGATCCAGGGCATGGATTCCATCCGCGACCAGATCCAGGAAACCTCCAAGCGCATCAAGCGGCTGGGCGAGTCCTCGCAGGAAATCGGCTCGATCGTGGAACTGATCAACGACATTGCCGAGCAGACCAACATCCTGGCCCTGAACGCCGCCATCCAGGCGGCATCGGCCGGCGAGGCGGGTCGCGGATTCGCGGTCGTGGCCGATGAGGTGCAGCGACTGGCCGAACGCTCCGCCAACGCCACCAAGCGCATCGAGACCTTGGTGCAGACCATTCAGTCCGATACCAACGAGGCGGTCAGTTCCATGGAACAGACCACCGCCGAGGTGGTCCACGGCGCGCGCCTGGCCGAGGACGCCGGCACCGCGCTGGGCGACATCGAGAACGTGTCGAACAACCTGGCCGGGCTGATCCAGAACATTTCCACCGCGGCCAGCCAGCAGTCGACCGCGGCCACCAACATCACCACCACCATGAACTCGATTCAGGAGATCACGTCGCAAACGTCGCTGGGCGCCAGCCAGACCGCCGAATCGATCGGCAACCTGGCCCAGCTGGCCAACGACCTCAGGCGCTCGGTGGCCGACTTCAAGCTGCCGGGCTGACGTGGGCCGGGACGCGGACATCCATGACGTCCCGCGACCCGGACACGCGCAGGGACGCCGGCCCGGCCGGGCACGTTCCACAGGGGGCTGGAGGAAGGGAGCCGTAGTAATGAAGTTGCAACATGGTGCTTCGACATGGTTCGAAGCCTCTCCAAGGGGGCGCGACAGCGCATGAGACTCGAAGACGACATCGATTTCACCACGCTCAACTGGGTCAAGCCCGAGCTCGACGAGGCCCTGAAGCGTGCGCGCCAGGCATTGGAGGATTACGTCGAAGCCCCCGACAATGCCGGCCCGATGCATGCCTGCGCGGCCGGCCTGCACCAGGTGCAGGGCACGTTGCGCATGGTCGAGCTGTATGGCGCGGCCATGGTGGTGCAGGAAATGGAACGCCTGGTGGCGGCCCTTCTGGACGACCAGGTGCCCCGGCGCGAGGATGCCTATGCGGCCCTGATGCGCGGCCTGATGCAGATGCCCGATTATCTCGAGCGCCTGCAAAGCGGCTACCGCGACATCCCCGTCGTGCTGCTGCCCCTGCTCAACGATCTGCGTACCTGCCGCGGCGCCGATGCGCTGCACGAGTCCGAACTGTTCCAGCCCAACCTGGAGGCGCCGCTGCCGTCGCAGGCGCCGGGCGCTCCGCAACCCCTGCCTGCCGACGAGCAGAAACGCGAAGTGGTGGCATTGCGCCCGCGTTTCCAGCAGCCCCTGCTGGCCTGGTTCCGCGGCCAGGGCGGCAATGCCGCGCTGACCCGCATGCGCGACACCATGGACCTGCTCGCCGCGCATTGCCATACCCTTGCCGGCCGGCGCCTGTGGTGGATCGCGGCCGGCGTCCTGGACGGGCTCGGGCAGGGCGCCCTGGATGCCCACGGCAAGGAGGTCAAGCAGCTCATCGGCCGGGTGGACCGTTGCATCGCCACCCTGATCGAGCAGGGCGAGGCCGGGCTCGCCGAAGGCGAAGCCATCGAACTCGAACACAAGCTCCTGTACTACGCCGCGCGCGCTCAGGCCGGCAGCGCGCGCCTGCAGGAGGTGCGCAAGACCTATCGCCTGGACCAGTTGCTGCCCGACGCGGTCGAGGTCGAGCACGCGCGCAGCTCCATGGCGGGCCACAATCGCGAACTGCTCGACACCGTGGCGCTCGCCATCAAGGACGACCTGTTGAGCGTCAAGGACGCGCTGGACCTTTTCCTGCACCAGGAAAACGGCGACCCCGCGCAGCTGGCCGACCAGGCGGAAGTCCTCGATCGTGTCGGCGATACCCTCGGCATGCTCGGCCTGAACGTGCCGCGCCGCATCATCGGCGAGCAGAGGGACGTCATCCAGGACATGGCCACGGAAACCCGGCCCGTCGACGAGGATGTCCTGCTCGACGTGGCCGGAGCGCTGCTGTACGTGGAAGCATCCCTCGACGACCACATCGAGCGCCTGGGCGTGCACGGCGACGAGGCCGAGGAGGAACAGTCCCTGCCGCGCAGCGAGGCACGCCAGATCATGGCGTCGCTGATGCGCGAGGCCGTCAGCGACATCGGCAGGGTCAAGGACATGCTGGTGGCCTTCATCGAGTCGCCGTGGGACCACACCCAGGTCAACGAGGCTCCCGCCTTGCTGCAGGAAGTCGGGGGCGCCCTGCGCATGGTCGATGCCGAGCGCCCGGTGGCCCTGGTGCAGGGCATCGCCCGTTTCATCACCAACGAACTGATCGTCGACGCGCGCATTCCGAGCGCCGGCCAGATGGACAAGCTCGCCGACGCGCTGGCTTCCATCGAGTATTACATGGAGGCGGCGCGCGAGAACCGCGGCGGCCTGGGACACATCCTCGACGTCACCGAGCAGAGCCTGGAACAACTGGGCTACTGGCCGGTGCCGCCGGCCCGCGAGGCGGCCTCCGCGCCAGCGCCGGCGCTGGCGGACGAACCCGATGCCGCGGCGCCCGCCGCGGAGCCGGAAACGCCCGATGCGGGCGTGCCGGATGCCGTGGAACTGGCCGAATCGGTCAGCATCGCCGAAGGCGCCGATATCGGCGACCTGGTGGTGGGCGAGAGCGAGCAGCCGAGCCCCGAAGGGACCGACGTCGACGGCCTGCACCTGGCCGAAACCGGTACCGCTGCCGTGGACGAGGAACCGGACTGGATCGAGATCGAGGAGGAAATCGAGGAGCAGGTGCCGGTGCCCGACGCCATGGCCGCCAATGCCGGCTTCCATGGCACCACCGACGAGATCGACGCCGAAATCCGCGAAGTCTTCCTGGAGGAGGTGCAGGAGGAAATCGACGCCACCCGGACCCGCATGGCCGCTTGGCTGGAAAAACCCGAGGACATGGATCGCCTGACCCCGATCCGTCGCGCTTTCCACACGCTGAAGGGCTCGGGACGCCTGGTCGGCGCGGAAGTGCTGGGCGAGTTCAGCTGGAAAATCGAGAACATGCTCAACCGCGTGCTCGACGGCACGATCGAGCCGCACGCCGGCGTCCAGGCCCTGGTCCGGCATGCCGTGGACGCGCTGCCGGGCCTGCTTGCCGCGCTCAAGGGCGAGGGCACGCCCGACGCGCCGCTGGTGGCCATCACCGAACTGGCCGACCGGCTTGCCGCCGGCGACGAAGACGCCGTGCTGGAAACGGCGGAGCCGGAGATGCGGACCGTGCGCCGGGTCGTCAAGCGGCGCGTGCCGCGTGGCCTGGAAACATCCGCCGAGGAGCCGCCGACCGCGGCCCTGACCGACGCCAACGCCGTGCCGGACGAGGCGACGGAGGATGTCGCCGGAGCCGCCGAAACGCTTGCCGGCGATGCCGACGAATTCTTCGATGCGCCACCCCTGCCACCCATGGACCCGGTCCTGGTGGACATCCTGCGCAGCGAGGTGGTGCAGCACCTCGGCAGCATCCGCGCCAGCGTGGAAGCGGCCGACGGCGGCGATGTCGCGACCGACGAACCGCTGCTGCGCGCCGTGCACACCCTGCATGGCGCCATCGCCATGGTCGACATCCCGACGCTGTCCGGCGTGCTTTCGCCGCTGGAAAGCTGGCTCAAGCGCCTGCGCGCGCTGGACCGGCCGGTACCGGCGCAGCATGTCGAAACACTGTCGCAATCGGCCGACCTCATCGAGCAGGTCGCGGCCCAGTTCGATGCCGACCGGCCCGTGTTGCCCGATGCCTCGGCGCTGACCAGCCGCGTGGAGCAGTTGCGCGACGACCTGCCCGAGCCGCAAATGGCGCATCCTTTCTACGCCGAAGAATCCTTCGATGCGGATGCCGACGGTGGCGAGGATGCACTCGTGGACGAGGCACCCGCGGATATCCCGTCCGCGTTGCTCGAAACACCGGACGCATCCGAAGAGCCGGGGCCCGA
>CAZBZD010000169.1:0-4331 GCA_964496295.1 uncultured Rhodanobacteraceae bacterium
CCCGGCGATTTCGTGCTGTGGAAGCCATCCCCCGAACCGGATCCCGGGTCGGGTCCGGGACAGGCTCTGCCCGGCTGGGACAGTCCCTGGGGCCGCGGCCGGCCCGGCTGGCACATCGAGTGCTCGGCGATGAGCGCGAAGCACCTGGGCGAAACCATCGACATCCACGCCGGCGGCGTCGACCTCGCCTTCCCGCACCACGAGAACGAAATCGCGCAATCGACCTGCGCCCACGGCGGCAGGACCTTCGCGCGCTGGTGGCTGCACAACGGCATGCTCACCTTCGGCGGCGCCAAGATGAGCAAGTCGCTGGGCAACGTGCTGGAACTGCACGCCCTGCTGCAGAAACACCCGCCCGAGGCATTGCGCCTGCTGCTCATGCGCGCCCACTACCGCCAGCCGCTGGACTGGTCCGACGACGCCGTGCACCAGGCCGTGCGCACGCTGGACGGCTGGTACGGCGTGCTGCGCGACCTGCAGGACGTGGACGCCGACGCCGACGCGCCGATTCCCGCGGCCGTCGAAGACGCGTTGTGCGACGACCTCAACACTCCGCAGGCGCTGGCCGCGCTGTCGACGCTGGCCGACCGCGCCCGCCAGGCCGGCGACACCGGGTCCAAGACCGCCCTGCTGGCCGCCGGCCGTGCCCTGGGCCTGCTGCAGCAACCGCCCGAGGACTGGTTCCGCCAGGGCGGCGACGACATCGACGCGGCCGCCGTCGAGGCATTGATCGCCGAACGACGGCAGGCACGCGCCGACAAGGACTGGGCCCGCGCCGACGCGATCCGCGACGAGCTCGCGGCCATGGGCGTCAGCATCGAAGACGGCGCCGACGGCACGCGCTGGAGCGTCAGCCGCGACTGAACGCGGGGTGCGGGACGGGCAAGACACGGACCGCGCGGGTCGCGGGGCTTCCATGGCGGGCAGTGCCCGCCCTACCCGATTCACGAGCCGGCAACGCGGGATGGCGGGCACGCGCGTCCCGACGCACTGCCCCGGATTCCGGGGTACGGATGGCGGACGGGCGGCTCAGTGGCGCAGGATGCCGAGCACTTCTTCCAGCTCGACGCGCACCTGGTGCACGATCTGGTGCGACATGCTGGCCTCGGCCTTGGCCTGCGGGCCTTCCAGGCGCGCGCGGGCGCCGGTGATGGTGAAGCCCTGTTCGTACAGCAGCGAACGGATCTGGCGGATCATCAGCACGTCGTGGCGCTGGTAATAGCGGCGGTTGCCGCGGCGCTTGACCGGGTTGAGCGCCGGGAACTCCTGCTCCCAGTAGCGCAGCACGTGCGGCTTGACCGCGCACAGCTCGCTGACCTCACCGATGGTGAAGTAGCGTTTTGCCGGTATCGCCGGCAGCTCGGCGTTATTGCCCGGATCCAGCATATCCTTCCACCCTCACCTTGAGTTTCTGCCCCGGCCGGAACGTCACCACGCGGCGCGCGGAAATGGGAATTTCCTCGCCGGTCTTGGGGTTGCGACCCGGCCGCTGGTTCTTGTCGCGCAAGTCGAAATTGCCGAACCCCGACAGCTTGACCTGCTCGCCGCGCTCCAGCGATTCGCGGATGGCCTCGAAGAAGGCATCCACGAACTCCTTGGCTTCGCGCTTGTTGAGGCCGAGATCCGCGAACAGCTGTTCGGCCATGGCTGCCTTGGTCAGGGTCATTTCATCCTCGCAATCGTGCCTGAAAATCGCGTTCCAGCGCGGCCACGGCACCGGCCACGCAACGATTGGCGTCGTCGTCGGTTAGAGTGCGCGATTCGTCCAACAAAATCAAGCCAATAGCCAGGCTTTTTCGCCCTTCCTCGACGCCTTCGCCCTGGTACATGTCGAACAGGCGCAGGGTTTTCAGGCGCCCGCCGAGGGCGCGGCGGATGCTCGCGGCCACGTCGGCCCACGCCGCGTCCCCGGGCAGGTCCACGGCGATGTCGCGGCGCACGGAGGGAAAGCGCCCGATCACGCCGGCGCGCGGCAGGCGCCGTTCGCGCACGGCATCGAGGTCGATCTCGGCGACGTGGACGTCGCGGTCGAGATCCAGCGCCGCCAGGCGCTCGGGATGCAGCATGCCGATCACGCCGACCTGGCGCCCGCCGCGCAGCACCCGCGCGCCGCGCCCCGGATGCAGCCAGGCCGGCAGGTCGTCGGCGACGAACCGCCACTCGTCCGGCGCGCCGGTGGCCGCGACCAGGGCATCCAGGTCGCCGCGGACATCGTGGAAATCCAGCGCGCGCGCCTTGACGCCCCACTGCTCGGCATCGGCCGGCCCGCAGGCCACCCAGGCGATGCGCGCGGTCTCGACCGGCGCCTCGCCGGCCCGCGCGGGCGCGGCGAACACGTGGCCGCGCTCGAACAGGCGCACCCGGTTCTGCTGGCGCGCCAGGTTGTGCTTCAACGCCTCGACCAGGCCCGGCAGCAGCGACGGGCGCATCACGGCCAGGTCCGCGGTCAGCGGGTTGGCCAGCGGCACGCCCTGCCCGTCCATGCCCCAGGCGGCAAGCACGTCGGCGCCGACGAAGGCCATGTCGACGGCCTCGAAATAATCGCGGTCGACCAGCTGGCTGGCCACCTCCAGCGGCGTGCGCCGGGTTTCCGGCATCGGCGCCAGGTCGAGCCGGCCGCCGGGCGCGCGCACGGGGATGCGGTCGTAGCCGTGCACGCGCGCAACCTCCTCGATCAGGTCTTCCTCGCGCTCGATGTCGAAGCGGCGGCTGGGCGGCACGGCCTGCCAGCCGTCGGCCGTGGTCGTGACCTGCATGTCCAGCGCCCCGAGAATGCGATTCACCTCGGCATCGTCGATGGCCATGCCGAGCACGCGCGCCAGGCGGTCGCGGCGCAGGCGCACCGGGGCTCGCCGGGGCAGCGCCGCGGGGTTTTCGGCCACGCCGACGGGACCGGCCCTGCCGCCGGCCAGTTCCAGCAGCAAGCGGCTGGCGCGTTCCAGCGCGCGCACCGGCAGCTCGGGATCCACGCCGCGCTCGAAACGGTGCGAGGCATCGGTGTGCAGGCCCAGCTTGCGCGCCTTGCCCATGATGGCGGCGGGCGCGAAGTGCGCGCTCTCCAGGAACACCTCGCGCGTGGCGTCGGTGACACGCGAAGCCATGCCGCCCATGACGCCGGCCACGGCCAGCGCCTTGTCGGCATCGGCGATGACCAGGAAGCTCTCGTCGAGCGTCGCTTCGCTCTCGTCGAGCAGGGCCAGGGTTTCGCCGGCACGCGCATGGCGCACGACGATGCCGCCGTCGAGCGTGGCGTTGTCGAAGGCGTGCAGCGGCTGGCCGGTTTCCAGCATCACGTAGTTGGTGACGTCCACCACCACGTTGATCGGGCGCACGCCGGCGCGACGCAGCCGCTCGGCCATCCATGCCGGCGTCGCGGCGGTGGCGTCGATGTCCTCGATGACGCGCCCGGCGTAGCGCGGGCAATCGTCGCCGGCGTCCAGACGAACGTCACGCACGGCATCGCCGGCGACGGGCACCGCCTTTTCCGCGGGCAGGCGCAGGCGCGCATCCAGGATCGCGGCCACGTCGCGCGCCAGGCCCTGCATGCCCAGGCAGTCGGGCCGGTTCGGAGTCAGCCCGACCTCGATGGCCGCGTCCGGCAGGCCCAGGAAGGTGGCCAGCGGCTCGCCGGTCGGCGCCTCGGCCGGCAGTTCCATCAGGCCGGAAGCGTCGGCATCCACGCCCAGCTCCTTCGCCGAGCACAGCATGCCGAACGACTCGACGCCGCGCAGCCTGGCCTTCCTGATGGCCATCCCGCCGGGCATGCGCGCGCCGACGGTGGCCAGCGGCGCCTTCAGCCCGACGCGGGCGTTGGGCGCGCCGCAGACGATCTGCAGCGGCTCGCCGGTGCCGGCATCGACCTTGCACACCTGCAGGCGGTCGGCCTGCGGATGCTTCCCGGCGGCGACGATCTCGCCGACCACGATGCCGTCCAGGGATTCGCCCAGCACCTCGACGCCCTCGACTTCGAGGCCGGCCATGGTCAGGCGACGGGCCAGCGCGTCGCGGTCGATGTCGATGGCGACCAGGTCGCGCAGCCAGTTTTCGGAGAATTTCATGGCTGGAACTCCGGGACTCGGGACTCGATGATCGGGACCCGGGACCCGGGACCCGGGACCCGTTCGGAATGACATGGGGGGCAAGCGCGGACATGACGCTTTGCTTTCGGCTGCTCGGCATGTCGATCGAATATGCTGAGCGTCGCCAGGAGCCCCGGCATCCACTCCATGCACCATTTGGAACCGGCATGCTCAAAATTTGCCGCAGTTCGCCCGAAGATCGGGACCCGGGACCCGGGACCCGGGACCCGTTCGGAATGACATGGGGGGCAA
>CAZBZD010000170.1:0-4320 GCA_964496295.1 uncultured Rhodanobacteraceae bacterium
GGGGCGGGATGCGGGGCGGTTTCAGAACGGCTTGACCACCACCATGACCACGATTCCGATCAGCAGCAGCGCGGGGATCTCGTTGAAGATGCGCAGCGCGCGGCTGGACCAGCGCAGGTCGTCGCGCGCCAGCTGCCGGCGCATGCGCACCAGCATCGCGTGGTAGACGATCAGCAGCGCCACCAGCGCCAGCTTGACGTGGAACCAGCCGCCGGCGAACAGGTAGGCCGCATCGTGCGCCGTCCACCAGCCGACCAGCGCGAGGCCGAGGATCACCGTCAGCGCGCCGCCGATGTGGGTGATGCCGAGCAGGCGCCGCTCCATGACCTTGAAACGTTCGCGCACGGCCGGTTCCGTGGCTTCCACGTGGTAGACGAAAAGGCGCGGCAGATAGAACAGGCCGGCAAACCAGGTCACCACGAAGATCACGTGGAACGCCTTCAGCCAGAGCATGGGCGGACTCCGCTTCAAAACCGGAGGGCAGTATAGGACGTGGCGTCGCCGACGAAGACGGCAGGGCGGGCACGGCCGGTGATCCGCGGGCACTCGGGCAGGCAGCCGGCCCTGCCCGCGCACGCGACCGCTTCCGCCCCGGATGCGCGTTTCGCCTGCCCGTTCCTTGACGCTCCGTTCACGGGATGGCTATATAGTTCTTTTGCCGTCGTGCCCGCATGAGTACCCGTCCGCCACCCCGCTACGTCGTCCAGGCCGTGGACGACCCGGCCGTGCGTCGCCGCCAGTGGCTGTGGCTCGCGCTGGCCTGGCTGGCCAGCCTGCTGGTGGTGGGCGCCGGCGTGTACCTGGCCACGGACCGCGGCCCGCTGTCGTCGCCCGGGCGCACGGAAAACCGGCAATTGCGGCACGACAACGCCACGCTGCAGCAGCAGGTGGCGACGTTGACGCGTTCGTTGCAGGTGTCGCAGGTGGCCACGCAGTCGCTCAAGGACACGCTGGCCAGGCGCGAGGAAAAGATCAACGGCCTGCGCGCGGACCTGGCCTTCTACAGCCACCTGATCGGCGGCGGCGCGCAGCACCACGGCCTGCGCATCCAGAACGTGCACCTGACCCGGGTGGGCGATTCGCGCGCCTGGAACATCGCCATCACCCTCACCCACAACGTCAAGCGCGGCAGCGAAGTGAAGGGCTCCGTCGAGGTGGCCGTGGAGGGCATCCTCGACGGCAAGCTGACCCGCCTGCCGTGGAGCAGGCTGAGCGGGCACGCCGCGTCCGCCGGCCTCGATTTCGAATTCCGCTATTTCCAGCAAATCCACGGCACCCTGATGCTGCCGGCCGGATTTGTTCCCAATCGCCTGCGCGTCGAGGCCGACCCCGCGAACGGCCAGGCCGTCGTGAGCAAGGTGGACTGGAAAGACGCGCTCAAAACCGTGGAGAACGACCATGTTCAGCAGTAACCAACGCAAGTCCGCCGACGGGCACCCCCATGGCCATGCCGGCGACACCAGCCTGATCGCCCGCGGCACGTCGATCCGGGGGGACGTCGAGTTTTCCGGCGCCCTGCACCTGGATGGCTGCATCGACGGCGCGGTCCTGGCCGCCGACGGGGAGGGCGCCGTGTTCACCCTGAGCGCGGAGGGCCAGGTCGTCGGCGAGGTGCGCGTGCCCAATGCCGTCATCAACGGCACCGTCAAGGGCGACATCGTCGCCAGCGAGCGGCTGGAACTGGCGGCCCAGGCGCGCGTGGAGGGCGACGTGCACTACCGCGTGCTGGAAATGGCCGCCGGCGCGGCGGTCAACGGGCGCATGGTGTACCAGGACGACACCTCGCCGCGGCAGTTGACCGGCCCCGCCAGCGAGGCCGCCGAGGCGGTCGCCGACCCCGAGGCCGTGCTGGCCGACGCGGACTGAGCGCGGGCCGCTCGCGCCCGGGGTTGATGCCGGGCACGGTCGCCATCATGTAATCTTGACAGGCCGCGCGCGTGCGGCGGCCACGTGAAATTGCAGGTCCGTGCCATGTCCACATCCCACACCACTCCGGATTACCGCAGCCAGGGCGTGCCGCTGGATTTCACCGCGGCGGCCGCGCACAAGGTGCGCGAGCTGATCGACGAGGAGGGCAACCCGGCGCTGAAGCTGCGCGTGTACATCAACGGCGGCGGCTGCTCGGGCTTCCAGTACGGCTTCACCTTCGACGAGGACCAGGCCGAGGACGATCTGGTCATCGACCGCGACGGCGTGCGCCTGCTGGTCGATCCGCTGTCGCTGCAGTATCTTGCCGGCGCCGAGGTCGATTACGCCGAGTCGCTGAGCGGCGCGCAGTTCGTCATCCGCAATCCCAACGCACGTACCACCTGCGGTTGCGGCTCGTCGTTCTCGGTCTGAGCGCGCGCCATGCCCGAGACGCCGTCCGGCACGCCCGTCAATCCCTTTGCCGACCTGAGCCTGGACCGCGCCGCCGAATACCGCGACGACGCGGCCTGGCTGGCCGCGCGCGAGGCCGCGCCGGACACCCGCTACCTGTGCCTGGGCGCCGACCTGCGCCTGGCCGCCGAAGCCGCGGGCGAACGGCCGTACTGGTTCGACGGCGAACAGCGCCGCCGATGGTTTGCCGAAGTGCCGGCCAGCCTGCTCGGCGTGGCCGACGGGCGGGCCTGTTTCCTGCTGCATGACGCGCAGGGCGCCGCCGCGCGCGTCCTGCCGCGGGAAATCCGCTGGCTCGGCCTGCGCGAGGCCGGCATGCAGTGGGATGCGTTCCATGCCGGGCTGTTCGCCTACGCGCGCGGCCTGGCGCACTGGCAATCGATCACGCGCTTCTGCCGCACCTGCGGGTCGCCGCTGCGCCGCGCCAGCGCCGGCCATCGCGCCCTGTGCACCAACCCCGACTGCGCGCTGCTGCAATTTCCGCGCACCGACACGGCCGTCATCGTCATCGTCGAGCACGACGGCGCGTGCCTGCTGGGGCGGCAGGCAGGCTGGCCCGGGGGACGCTATTCCACCCTGGCCGGTTTCGTCGAGCCGGGCGAGACGCTGGAAGGCGCCGTGCGCCGCGAAGTGGCCGAGGAAGCGGGCATCGAGGTCGGCGACTGCCGCTACCATTCCTCGCAGCCGTGGCCGTTTCCGGCGTCCCTGATGGTGGGCTTCACCGCCATTGCGGAAAGCCGCGAGATCACCCTGCGCGACGGCGAACTGGAAGACGCGCGCTGGTTCACGCCCGGGGAAATCGTGGCCGGCGTCGAGCGTGGCAGCCTGCTGCCTTCCTCGCGCGTGTCCGTGGCCTGGCGACTGCTGGCGGACTGGATGCAGGCCGGCGCCGGCATCGACCTGGCGCAGGTCCGCCACCAGTAACGCGAACCCGGCCCGCCATCGCACCGGCCCGGCCCGCACGGGTACAATCGGCGCCACAAGCGGAGAGCCCGAACGATGACATTCCGATTCCTTGCCCTGGTGATCGCCCTGCTGCTGGTGCTCCGGGTGCCGCAGGTGCGGGCCTGGCGCGACCTGCGCTGGTTCGATCGCTGGACGACGCAATGCGACGGCGTGCACGGCGCCGGTCGCGTGCTGCTGGTGCTGGCGCCGCCGGTGGTCGCCGTCGCGGTCCTCGGTGCGCTGCTCGGCAGCGCGGACTGGCTGGCCATCGCGTGGCTGGCCTTCGCCGTGCTGGTGCTGGTCTACACCCTCGGGCCGCGCCACCTGGAAGCGGACATCGACGCCGTGGTCGAGGCCGAGGGGCATGCCGAGCGCGAGCAGGC
The DNA here is from genome assembly GCA_964496295.1 of uncultured Rhodanobacteraceae bacterium. Taxonomy (GTDB): domain Bacteria; phylum Pseudomonadota; class Gammaproteobacteria; order Xanthomonadales; family Rhodanobacteraceae; genus Oleiagrimonas. The sequence goes on from CAZBZD010000170.1 coordinate 3,708, forward strand.
CGCGCAGCACCTGCGCGTGCATGCCGATGACGATGCCGCCTTGCCGCTGGCGCCCGCGGCGCTGGTCGAGGCGGGCGTGGGCTCGGCGCTGAAACGGCGTTTCGGCGTGGTGTTCTGGTTCGTCGTGCTGGGCCCGGGCGGCGCGTTCCTGTACCGCCTCGCGCAGCGCCTGGGCGAGGCCGCCGACACCGATGCCGACAGCCGCAGCGCCGCGCGTCGTTTTGCCGGGGCGATGGACTGGCCGGCCGCGCACCTGATGGTGTTCGCCATGGCCCTGGTGTCGGATTTCGACGCCGTCATCGGCGCCTGGCGCGACTGGCACCGCTCGCCTGCGCGCCCGCCGTGGACGTTCGAGACCGGTTTCCTGGGCGCGGTGGCGCGCGCCGGCGTGGATGCCGATGTCGAAGCCGGCGACGACGGCGCGCCGGACGTCGACAACCCCGTGCTGGAGCTGGCCGACACGCGGCGGTTGCTGATGCGGGTGCTGGTGGTGTGGCTGGCGGTCCTGGCCCTGCTGGTGGTGGCGGGCTGGCTCGCCTGAGGGGGTGTCGTGCGGCTTTTGGCCGTGGGCAGTTCTCTGCATCCGGGGTGGTTTGTTTGCCGCCGTGCGGCG
>CAZBZD010000171.1:0-4256 GCA_964496295.1 uncultured Rhodanobacteraceae bacterium
TCGAGCTTCCGGTCAAGCTGCACGCCGAGCAATTGTCCAATCTCGACGGCGCGGCACTGGTCGCCGAGTTCGGCGGACTTTCCGCCGACCATCTGGAATATCTGGACGAGGCCGGCATCGAGGCCATGGCGAGCGCCGGCACCGTGGCCACATTGCTGCCGGGGGCCTACTACGCGCTGCGCGACACGCATCTGCCGCCCATCGACCTGTTGCGCAAACACAAGGTGCCGATCGCCATCGCCACCGACCTGAACCCCGGCACTTCGCCGCTGTTGTCGCAACGCCTGGCCATGAACATGGCCTGCACGCTGTTCCGCCTGACGCCGGAGGAAGCCCTGCGCGGCGCCACCGTCAACGCCGCACGCGCGCTGGGCCTGGCCAACCGCGGCACGCTCGCCGTCGGCAAACGTGCCGACCTGGTGGTGTGGCATGCGCGCGAGCCGGCCGAGCTTGGCTACTGGATCGGCGGCCCGCTGGCCCGGCGCGTGGCCGTGGGCGGCGAGTGGGCAACCCTTCCTGAAACCTCCGGTCGCCAGGGACCCGGAAGACCATCTTTGTAGGAGCCGGCCCTGCTGGCGATGGCCTGCGCCGCCGCAAGGTCGGCCATCGCCAGCAGCACTGGCTCCTGCAGCACAAGTCATTGCATCGTTCCCCGACAATGGGTGTTTTTTCGGGATTCCCCGCAGTCGACAACGACGCATGCCGGATTGGCGATACAGTGTGTGCCGGTTTCGGATCGCGGATCACCTGATGAGCAAACCCTCCATCACCATCGTCGGCGCCGGCCTGGTCGGCTCCCTGCTGGCGACCCTGCTGGCGCAGCGCGGTTTTTCCGTCGACCTGTTCGAAAAGCGGCCGGACCCGCGCCGGGCCGGTTTCCTCGGCGGACGCTCGATCAACCTGGCCCTGTCCGATCGTGGCATCCACGCCCTGCGCATGGCGGGGCTGGAACAGGCAGTGCTCGACCAGGCGGTGATGATGCGCGGGCGCATGGTGCACGCGCTCGACGGCGCCACCAACATGCAGCGCTACGGCATCGACGACAGCGAGGTCAACCAGTCGGTCTCGCGCGGCGGCCTCAACATGCTGCTGCTCGACGCCGCCGAAAAGGCCGGCACGCGGCTGCACTTCGGGCAGGCACTGGCCGATGCCGACTTCGACCGCAAGCAGCTCGTTTTCGGCGATGCCGACGGCAACACGAACGCGACCGGTTTCGACGTGGCGATCGGCGCCGACGGCGCGGGTTCGGCCCTGCGCACCGCCATGCGCCAGGCCGGCGACATCGGCGAGCGCGTGGAGCCGCTCGACCACGGTTACAAGGAACTGGAAATCCCGCCGCTGGGCCAGTTGCCCGACGCCGCGCTCACGGCGGAGCTGCAGGCCGCCCGCGATGCCGGCGAAAAATTCGCCATCGCGCCCGACGCCCTGCACATCTGGCCGCGCGGCAACTGCATGTGCATCGCCCTGCCCAACAGCGAGGGCAGTTTCACCGTCACCCTGTTTCTGCCGCGCGAGGGCGACCATCCCAGCTTCGCCAGCCTGCCCGATGCCGCCGCGGCACGCCGCTATTTCGAAACCGGCTATGCCGACGCGCTGCCGCTGATGCCGGATTTCGATGCCGACTTCGATGGCCATCCGGTCGGCTCGCTGGCCACGCTGTACCTCGAACGCTGGCACGTCGGCGGCCAGGCATTGCTGGTGGGCGATGCCGCGCATGCCATCGTGCCGTTCCACGGCCAGGGCATGAACGCGGGCTTCGAGGACGCCGCGATCCTGGCGCCGATGCTGGCCGAAGGCGGCGATCCGGCGGAAGTGTTCGCGCGCTTCCAGCAGCAGCGCAAGCCCGATGCCGACGCCATCGCCGCCATGGCCCTGGAAAACTACGTGGAAATGCGCGACTCGGTGGTCGACCCGGACTACCTGCGCAAGCGCAAGCTGGGCGCCGCCCTGGCCGCGCGCGCGCCAAGGCACTTCATGCCGCGCTACCGCCTGGTCACCTTCACCTACCTGCCCTACGCCTACTGCCTGGAACGCGGGCGCGCGCAGGACACCCTGTTGACACAGCTTCTGCACGGCCACGACGACGCCGACAGCGTGGACATCGACGCCGCCGTCGCCACGCTCAAGGCCACCTTGCCGCCGCTGCCCGCCTGAATCGTCCATGCCGGCTCCAGACAACGCATTGATCGCCCTCTACGAACGCACGCAATACCGCGTGCGCCTGGCGCGCGGCGGCCATGCCGTGATCCGCGTGCACCAGCCGCCACCCGCGTCGCTGCAACTGGAACCCGGTATCCCGTGGGCCTTCATCACCGCCTGGAACCCGCTTTCGCGGCCCCTGCCCGCCGAGGCGAACCGCACGCGCCAGCGCCGACTGCTGGCGCGCCTGCGCCAACTGGAGCCCGTGCCGCGCATCATCGCCGGCGTCGGCGTCGGGCCCGCGGATACCGGAGGCAGGCACTGGCGCGAGCCCAGCCTGTTCGTGGCCGGCATCGACCTTGAAACAGCGGATGCCCTGATGCGCGAATTCGAACAACACGCCATCGTCTGCGGCACCGGCAACAAACCCGCCACCCTGCACTGGAACCACCCGTAGGGCGGGCACTGCCCGCCGAACAATATCCCGCACATGCCGGACCTCGCAGGGCGGGCACTGCCCGCCCTGCCCGCACGTCGCGGCATGACGCCGCGCATGGACACGACGCGTCGCGAACGGTAACAATCGCCAGACCATGATGCCCGTGCCACAACCCGACTCATCCGACCGACTCGATCGCGCGCCGTTGCTCGAAGGCCGCGACGTGGCCTTCATGCGCCGTGACGAGCCGGTGTTCAGCCCCATCGACTTCGCCCTGCACGCGGGCGAGGTCGTACTGGTGGAAGGCGACAACGGCAGCGGCAAGACCACACTGCTGCGCCTTCTGGCCGGACTGCTCAAGCGCGGCGAAGGCGAGATACGCCTGCACGGCGAACCGTTGACGCACGACCGGATGGCCGGCGAAATCGTGTTCCTCGGCCACCATCTCGGCCTGAAATTCGATTTGTCGCCGCTGCAAAACCTGCGTTTCATGCAAGGCCTGTACGGTCGCCGCCGCGGCGTCACGCCCGCCACGGCACTGGCCGGCGTGGACCTGGCCGGCTACGAACACGAACCCGTGCGTCGCCTGTCCGCTGGTCAGAAGAAACGCGCTGCGCTGGCGCGTCTATTGCTTGTACCCGCCGCCGTGTGGCTGCTGGACGAGCCTTACGCCAACCTCGACCGCGAAGGCATCGCCTTGGTCAACCGCCTGATCGAGCGCCACACATTGGAAGGCGGCGCAGCCATGGTCACCAGTCACGGCGCCGTAACCTACCTGCACGGCGAACCACGCAGTATCCGGTTGTCGCCGTGAGAGTGGAACATACCCTCAACCTCCATAGTTCGCGAAGCGGGCAGCGCAACGCGCTGCTGGGTCCCCTTCAGGCGCGGCGGAGGAGTGGAGGAAAAGGCCCGCAGGGTGGCCGACAGGAAGTCGGCCAGTTTGTCGTCGGGCCATGGATGGCCCGTCGGCAAACCCCCGGAACTCCGGAGCGAACCCGAAGGGCGCGTCTGTCGGGGTGCCCTTCTCTTTGGTTCGTTTCTCTTGGGCAAGCAAGAGAAATGAACGAGCGCCCCGCAGGGGTGCGAAACCCGAACCAAGGCGGCAACGCATGAAACCAGGCAGCACGCCATCGGCCTGCTGGGCCGTCCTGCGCCGCGACCTGACGCTGGCCTGGCGACGCCGCGGCGACATGGCGCTGCCGGTGCTGTATGCGCTGATCGTGGCGATGCTGTTCCCGTTCGCGCTGGGACCGGACGACGTCCTGCTCTCGCGCATCGCCGGTGGCGTGGTGCTGGTGATCGTGCTGCTGGCGATGCTGCTGGCCTTCGACGCGCTGTTCCGTCCCGACCTCGAGGACGGCTCGCTGGAGCAGATGCTGCTGGCGCCGCAGCCGCTGGCGCTGCTGGTGGCGATGAAGATCCTGGCGCACTGGCTGACCACGGCACTGCCGCTGATCGTCATCGGCCCGATCATTGCCAGCATGCTGCACTTGCCGCCGCATCCGCTGCACGTGCTGGAGCTGGCGCTGCTGCTGGCCACGCCGCTGCTGAGCCTGCTCGGCGCCGTGCTGGTGGCGCTGACCGCCGGCACCCGGCGCTCGGGCATGCTGCTGGCGCTGATGCTGCTGCCGCTGTGCGTGCCGGTGGTGATCTTTGCCGCAGGCGCGGTCCTGGC
>CAZBZD010000172.1:0-4241 GCA_964496295.1 uncultured Rhodanobacteraceae bacterium
CACATCGATCTCAATTGCGACATGGGCGAATCCTTCGGTGCCTGGCGCATGGGCGCCGATACCGAGGTGATGCCCTGGGTATCGTCCGTCAACGTCGCCTGCGGCTTCCATGCCGGCGATCCCGTGACCATGCAACGCACCCTGGAGGCCGCCGCGCGGTGCGATGTGGCCGTGGGCGCGCACGTCGGCCTGCCCGACCTGGCCGGTTTCGGTCGTCGCGCCATGGCCGTCACGCCGGACGAGCTTTACGCCATGACGATCGTGCAACTGGGATCGCTGCAGGCCATGGCCCGCCGTTGCGACCTCGTGCCGGCCCACGTCAAGCCGCATGGTGCGCTGTACCACATGCTGGAAAACGACGCGGAACTCGCACGGGCCCTGATCCGGGCCGTGCGCGACGTGGATGCCTCGCTGCGCGTGGTCGGCCGGGCCGGCGGCATGCTGGTGAAGGTGGCTGCGGATGCCGGGCTGGGCATGGCCGGAGAGGCTTTCGCCGATCGCCGCTATACCGATGACGGCCATCTGCAGCCGCGCACCAGGGCCGGCGCCGTGCTTGAAGACATCGACGCCGTCGTGCAACAAGCTCGGGACATCGCCGTGCACGGCCAGGCGACCACGGCCAGCGGCCAGCGCCTGGCGATCCGGGCCGACACGATCTGCGTGCACGGCGACCGTCCCGACGCGGCGGATTACGCCAAGGCGCTGCACCAGGGATTGAGCGACGCCGGCATCCGGATCCGCGCACCACACGCGTAGGGCGGGCATTGCCCGCCATGGCATGACCGGATCGGCGGGCAATGCCCGCCCTACATTTGTTCGAGGCTGGCCGTGTCGATCACGAAGCGATAGCGCACGTCGCCTTTCAACATGCGCTCGTACGCCTCGTTGACGTAGCTGGCGGGAATCACTTCGACGTCCGAGGCCACGCCGTGCTCGGCGCAGAAGTCGAGCATTTCCTGGGTTTCGCGAATGCCGCCGATCATCGAGCCCGACAACGAGCGGCGGCCACGGATCAGCACGCCGGCGCTGACCGGCGCGGGATCGGGCAGCCCCACCAGCACCATGTTGCTGTCGCGCTTGAGCAGGCCGAGACAGGCGTTGTAGTCATGCGGCGCCGACACCGTGTCGAGGATGAAATCGAACCGCCCCGCGTGCTGCCTGAACACGGCCTCGTCGCGCGTCGAGACGAAATCGTCGGCACCCAGCGCCAGGGCATCGTCGCGCTTGCCCGGCGAATGGCTGAGCACGGTCACGTGCGCGCCCATGGCCCTGGCCAGCTTCACGCCCATGTGGCCGAGGCCGCCCAGGCCGACGACGGCCACCTTGTCGCCGCTGCCGATGTCGAAACGGCGCAGCGGCGAGTACGTGGTGATGCCGGCGCACAGCAGCGGCGCGGCACGCTCCGGCGGGATGCTCTCGGGCACGCGCAGCACGTAGTTTTCGTCCACCACGATGCGCGTGGAATAACCGCCGTAGGTCGGACGGCTCCTGTCCGGCTTGCCGTCGGTGCGCTCGAAACCGTTGTAGGTGGCGCTCATGCCCTCGGCGCAGAATTGCTCTTCGCCATCGCGGCAGGCCTCGCACTGGCGGCACGAATCGACGAAACAGCCGACGCCGACGATGTCCCCGGTCTTCCACTTGCCGACCGAGTCACCCACCGCCGACACCTCGCCGACGATTTCGTGGCCGGGCACCATCGGAAAGATCGACCCGCCCCACTCGTCGCGTACCTGGTGGATGTCGGAGTGGCACACGCCGCAATAGCGGATGTCGATCTGCACGTCGTGCGGTCCCGGCGCGCGGCGCTCGATGGAGAAAGGCCCCAGCGGGGCCGCCGCCGCGCGGGCGGCATAGGCGGGAGTGGTCATGGCAGGCTCCATGCAGACGACATTGGCGGACCTGTCAGCATACCGCCTGCCGGACCTGCGGGAGGTGTTCACACAAAAGCTTGCGTGCCTGCTATGTTGAACTTCGTTTTTTTCCGGGCCCGCCACCATGAAACTGCTGACCTTCGCGACCTGTGCCGCCATGGCCCTTTCCGGTTGCGCCTCCGCACCCTCGACATCCTCCATGTCCGATACCGAGGCCATGACCACGCTGAGCCAATACCACTGGCAATTGAGTCGCGCCACGGACAAGGATGGCGACTACATCCATGCCCTGTTCGCGCGTCCCGACAAGCCGTTGCAGCTGGATTTCCAGAACAACCGGGTGCACGTGGCCAACGCCTGCAACCTGTTGAACGGCAACGTCGACATCCACGACGGCAAGCTCGAGGTCAAGCAGATGATCAGCACCATGATGGCCTGCATGGACCCGGCCGTGAGCAACCTGGACAAGGCCGTCAGCTCGCGCCTGGAACAGGCCGGCGACTACCGCATCGACACCGGCGTCACGCCGCCGACATTCACCCTGACCACGCCCGACGGCGACACGCTGGTGTTCACCGGCGAACCACGCGATAACGCCGACCGGAACTGAGCTCCGGCCGCTTTCGAACAAGGGAACCCGCATGTCCACCACCCGCTGTCTGCACATCCGTTCGCCGCACGACCACGATTTCGAGCAGGACATGGCCGCCATCCGGCGCGAGCAGCAACTGCCCGAAGCCTTTCCCGACGATGTCCTGGCGGAAGCCGGGAAGGCCGCCAAGCAGCCTCGCCTGCCGGAACTGGACCGGACCGACATTCCGTTCATCACCATTGATCCGCCCGGCGCCATGGATCTGGACCAGGCGCTGCACGTCGAGCGCCGCGACAAGGGCTACCGCGTGCACTACGCCATCGCCGACGTGGGCGCTTTCGTGACGCCCGGCGGTGCCGTGGACCGCGAGGCGAATCGTCGCGGCGAAACGCTGTACGGCGCCGATCGCACCATTCCGTTGCACCCGCGCTGCCTGTCCGAGGACGGCGCGTCGCTGCTGCCCGACCGGGTCCGCCCGGCGCTGCTGTGGAGCATCGATGTCGATGCCGACGGCGAAGGCACGCATGTCGACGTGCGGCGCGCCCTGGTCAGGAGCCGCGCCAAGCTGGACTACGCGGGCGTCCAGGCCGACATCGACGCCGGCCGCGCCGACCCGATGTGGGACCTGGTGCGCGAGGTCGGCGAGCTGCGCATCCGCCGGCAGCAACGGCGCGGCGCCATCAGCCTCGGCCTGCCCGAGCAGGAAATCGGCATCGAGGACGGCAAATGGGTGTTGAGTTTCCGGGCCCGCCTGCCGGTCGAGGACTGGAACGAGCAGATGTCGCTGCTGACCGGCATGGCCGCGGCGCACCTGATGGTGGAGGCCCGCACCGGCCTGCTGCGCACCCTGCCCGAAGCCGATCCGCATGTCGTCAAGCGCCTGCGTCGCGCAGCGCGGGGGCTGGACATCGACTGGCCGGAACAGGAGTCGGCCCCGGACTTCATCAACGCGCTGGACGGCTCCAATCCCACCCACGTGGCGATGATGATCGCCTCGACCAGCATGCTGCGCGGGGCCGGCTACGTCGCGTTCGACGGCCACCTTCCCGGGGAGCGGGAGCACGCCGCGCTGGCCGCCGAATACACCCATGCCACCGCCCCGCTGCGGCGGCTGGTGGACCGCTACACGGGCGAGGTCTGCGTGGCGCTGTGCGCCGGCGAACCCGTGCCGTCGTGGGTGCTCGACGCCCTGCCCGGCCTGCCGGACACCATGGAGGAATCGGGTCGCCGGGCGAGCCGTTTCGAGCACGCCGTGCTGGACCTGGTGGAGGCCGTGGTGCTCGAGAAGCGCGTCGGGGAAATCTTCGACGGCAGCATCGTCGACGTCGACCGCGGCCACCGCGGACGTGGCGACGCCATGGTGCGCGAGCCCGCCATCGAGGCCCGCGTGGAGGACCACGCCGACCTGCCGCTGGGCGAACGCGTGAAGCTCAAGCTCGTGCAGGCGGACCCGGAGTCCAGGCGCGTGAGGTTCGGCCTGGCCTAGGAATGCCCCGCCGGCGATGGCAGGTTCCGGCAAGGCGACATGCGACGGGGAGGGCCTTGCCCTCCCCGTCGCGTTTCCGGCGTCATGCCGGCATCAGGTCTGGTGCGCGGGATCGCCCACCTTGCCGGGATCCGGGTCGCTGCCGCTTTGCGGCGACGGCGGCGGCGACGGCGCCGACTTGTCCCAGTCCGCCGGCGGCCCCGGACGACGGCCCTGCATGATGTCGTCGATCTGCTGGCTGTCGATGGTCTCGTACTGCAGCAGGGCCTCGGCCATCAGGTGCAGCTTGTCC
>CAZBZD010000173.1:0-4231 GCA_964496295.1 uncultured Rhodanobacteraceae bacterium
TCCTGGAGTTTTCCAAGGTCAGGAATCCCGTCTTCAACAAGCTCTACGACTTCCATTCCTTCCAGGTGCTGCCACGCCTGGGCCGGCTGTTCGCGCACGACGCCGACAGCTACCAATACCTGGCCGAATCCATCCGCAAGCACCCCGACCAGGCCACGCTCAAGGGCATGATGGAAGCGGCCGGCTTCGGCCACGTGGAAGTGCGCAACCTCACCGACGGCGTGGTCGCCATCCACCGCGGCTACAAGCTCTGAGCACAAGGCATCCCGCCACGCCGGCTCCACCTTCGGCTTGAGCCGGCCTACCCGCCCCGCACCCCATCCCGCGCCCTCCCGAGCAGGCCGGACCAAGGAGCGCAGCGACGGATCCGGCGGCCGGGCTGAACCTGTGCGGCGCGGCAAAACTGGTATGTTGTGGTTTTCCCGACCGCCGCGAGCCACACCAGCATGAGCGACAAGAAGCCTTCGCCGGCACCCACTCCCGACACGCCGGAAAACCCCGCGCGCCGACGCCTGCTCGGCACCATGGCGGTGGCCGGCGCGGCGGTGGCGGCGGGTTGCCACTCGACCTTCCCGCCCTCCGGCCGCGCCGCCGGTCGCGCGGCCGACGCCGCGCTGGACAAGGCCCTGCGCGAGCGCATCCGCCACGTGGTGGTGATCTACTGCGAGAACCGCAGCTTCAACAACCTGTTCGCGGATTTCCCGGGACTCGAACAGCCGCTGTCGTCGCTGCCGCCGGAACGCTTCCGGCAGCGCGACCGCGACGGCAGCGTGCTCGACGCCCTGCCGCCGGTCTGGCGTGGCCTGGTGCCGCACGAGCAGGTCCTCGACGGCACGCGCTACCGGATCGACGAGGACGCCATCACCGGCCTGGCCAACGCGCCGTGGCCCCTGCGCACGCCCGACGGCAAGCCGCTGCCGCACGCGCTGGTCACGCGCGACCTGGTGCACCGTTTCTACCGCAACCAGATGCAGATCAACGGCGGCAGGAACGACGGTTTCGTGGCCTGGGGCGACAGCGGCGCGCTGGTGATGGGCCACTACGCCGACAACGCTTCCGATCTCCACCTGTGGAAGCTGGCGCGCGAATACACGCTGCTCGACAACTTCTTCATGGGCGCCTTCGGCGGCTCCTTCCTCAACCACCAGTACCTGGTCACCGCGCAACCGCCGATCTATCCCGACGCCGACAAGGGCCCGGCCAGGTTGAAAATCGCCGAGCTCGAGGACGGCCGCCTCAAGCTGTCGGACAAGTCCCCCGCCAGCGCCATGGACGGCGAGCCGGTGTTCGCCTCGCACGCCGCGCTGACGCCGGACTTCCACGCCGTCAACACCTTCGGTCCGCCCTACCAGCCGAGCTGGAGCACCGACCCGGACAACCCGCAGCTGGCCGACCTTTCCAGCGGCAGCATCCTGCCGTCGCAGGAACACCTCACCATCGGCGACACGCTCTCGGCCCGGGGCGTCGACTGGGCCTGGTACGGCGGCGCCTGGCAGATGGCGCTGGACGGCAAGGGCGACCAGGGCCTCAGCGACCAGTTCCCGATCAGCCCCAACTTCCAGGCGCACCACCAGCCGCTCAACTACTTCCGCCAGTTCGCTCCCGGCACGGCCGCGCGCAAGCAACACCTGCGCGACGGCGGCACCGGCAGCGACGCCTCGACCAACCGCTTCCTCGCCGACATCGAGGCCGGCCGCCTGCCCGCCGTCAGCTTCTACAAGCCGCAGGGCAACCTCAACATGCACGCCGGCTATTCCGACGTGGCCGCGGGCGACGAGCACGTCACCACCGTCATCGACGCGCTGAAGGCCAGCCCGCTGTGGCAGGACACTCTGGTCATCGTCACCGTCGACGAAAACGGCGGCTGGTGGGACCACGTGGCACCGCCCAAAGCCGACCGCTGGGGGCCGGGCACGCGCATCCCGGCGCTGGTGATCTCGCCGCACGCGAAAAAAGGCCACGTCGAACATGCCGTGCACGACACCGGCTCGATCCAGCGCTTCCTCAACCGTCGCTTCGGCCTCAACCCGCTGCCCGGCATCGTTCTGCGCGACGAGGCCATGCGCAGGCACAACGGTTTCGCTCCGGGCGACCTGACGAACACGCTGGACCTGACGTAGGGCGGGCACTGCCCGCCATGGAACGCCACGCACACCGACGGCGGGCAGTGCCCGCCCTACGCCCACACTTCACGCAAGCCCCGACATCACCGTAAATGCCATTCCCCATGCGCACGCTCTACCCCGCCATCGAGCCCTTCCGCGTCGAACGCCTGGCCGTCGACGAGCGCCACACGCTGTACCTCGAACAATGCGGCAACCCCGACGGCCTGCCGGTGGTGTTCCTGCACGGCGGTCCCGGCGCGGGGCTGGCGCCGTACCACCGGCAATTCTTCGACCCGGCGCGCTACCGCATCGTGCTGTTCGACCAGCGCGGCGCCGGCAAGTCCACGCCGTTCGCCGATCTTGTCGACAACACGACCCGCGACCTGGTCGAGGACATCGAAAAGATCCGCAAGCATCTCGGCATCGAGCGCTGGGTGGTGTTCGGCGGCTCGTGGGGCTCGACGCTGTCGCTGGCCTACGCCGAAACCCATCCCGAACGTTGCCTGGCGCTGGTGCTGCGCGGCATCTATCTCGCCCGCCCCGAGGAAATCCGCTGGTACGTCGAGGAAGGCGGCGCCTCGCAAATCCTGCCGGAAAAATGGCAGCGCTTCGTCGATCCCGTCCCCGAGGCCGAGCGCGGCAACATGCTGGAGGCCTACTGGAAACGCCTGACCAGCGACGACGAGGCCGAACGCCTGGCCGCCGCGCACGCCTGGAGCGTGTGGGAGGCCGGCGGCCTGACGCTGGAGGAAAGCCCCGAGACCGAAGCCGACTTCGGCGCCCCCGAAGTCGCGCTGTCGATGGCGCGCACCGAGGCGCACTACTTCCGCCGGCAGTGTTTTCTCGAACCGGACCAGTTGCTGCGCGACATCGACCGCATCCGCCACATCCCCGGCACCATCGTGCAGGGCCGCTACGACCTGGTGTGCCCGGCCAGGAGCGCCGTCGACCTGGCCCGCGCCTGGCCCGAGGCCGAATTGAAGATCGTGCTGGCCGGCCACGCCGCCTCGGAACCGGCGATCGTGGATGCCCTGGTGACGGCGACCGACGCGCTGGCCGAACGCTTTTCCACGTAGGGCGGGCACTGCCCGCCGAACATGAGCCCCACCGGGGGGGGGCAGTGCCCGCCCTACGGGTTACGATGCAGGGCGCGGTGGCCGATGTCGCGCCGGTAGAAGGCATCCTCGAAACGGATGCCGGACACCACCTCGTAGGCGCGCTCGCGCGCGGCCGGCAGGTCTTCGCCCAGGGCGCAGGCGCACAGCACGCGCCCCCCGGCCGTGACCACGCGGCCCTCGGCATCGAGCGCGGTGCCGGCATGGAACACCCTGGTACCCGGCGCGGCATCGGCGTCCAGCCCGCTGACCGGCATGCCCCTGGCATACCTGCCGGGATAGCCGCCCGCGGTCATCACCACGCCCAGCGCCGGGCGCCGGTCCCAGCGCGCCTGCACCTGGTCCAGGCGGCCGTCGAGCGCCGCCTCGACCAGATCCACCAGGTCCGATTGCAGACGCAGCATGATCGGCTGGGTTTCCGGATCGCCGAAACGCACGTTGTACTCGACCACGCGCGGCGCGCCGCCGGCGTCGATCATCAGCCCCGCGTACAGGAAGCCGATGAACGGCGCGCCCTCGGCCGCCATGCCGGCCAGGGTGGGCTTGACGATTTCCTCGAGGATGCGCTTTTCCACCGCCGGGGTGACCACCGGCGCCGGCGAGTACGCGCCCATGCCGCCGGTGTTGGGGCCGAGGTCGCCTTCGTCGCGGCGCTTGTGGTCCTGGCTGGAGGCCATCGGCAACGCGGTGTGGCCGTCGCTGACGACGATGTAGCTGGCCTCCTCGCCTTCCAGGAATTCCTCGATCACCACGCGCGCGGATGCATCGCCGAAGGCATGGGCGCCGAGCATGTCGTGCAGCGCCTGTTCGGCGTCGGCCAGGGTCAGCGCCACCACCACGCCCTTGCCGGCGGCCAGGCCGTCGGCCTTGATCACGATCGGCACGCCCTGCCCGCGCACGTACGCCAGGGCCGGCTTGAGCTCGGTGAAGGTCGCGTGGCGCGCGGTGGGAATGTTGTGCCGGGCCATGAAATCCTTGGCGAAGGTCTTGGAGCCTTCCAGTTGCGCGGCC
>CAZBZD010000174.1:0-4208 GCA_964496295.1 uncultured Rhodanobacteraceae bacterium
ATCCCTTGAAAAAGTCCGATTTCGATTTCGACCTGCCCAACGAACTGATTGCGCAACAACCGCTGGCCGAACGCAGCGCCAGCCGCCTGCTGTGCCTGGATGTGCCCGTGCAGGCCTGGGCTGACCACCGGTTCCGCGAACTGCCGCAACTGCTGCGCGAAGGCGACCTGCTGGTGTTCAACGATACCCGCGTGCTGCCGGCGCGGTTGTTCGGGCACAAGAGCAGCGGCGGCGCGGTCGAGATCCTGGTCGAGCGGGTGACCGGCACGCACGAGGCGCGTGCGCAATTGCGCGTCAGCAAGAAGCCCGCTCCCGGCGGCCGCATCGTGCTCGACGACGGCAGCGAGGCGGAAGTGCTCGGGCGCGACGGCGAGTTCTTCCGCCTGCGTTTCGACGTCGCCGAGCCGCTGGAAAAACTGCTGCTGCGCCTGGGCCACATGCCGCTTCCGCCCTACATCGAGCGCGCCGACGACCGCAGCGACAGGGAGCGTTACCAGACCATTTTCGCGCGTCGCAGCGGTGCCGTGGCGGCGCCCACCGCGGGCCTGCATTTCGACCCGCCGCTGATGCAGGCGCTGGAAGCGCGCGGCATTCAGGCAGGCTACGTCACCCTGCACGTGGGCGCCGGCACCTTCCAGCCGATGCGTGCCGAGCGCGTGGAAGACCACCACATGCACCGCGAATGGCTCAACGTGGGCGCGGAACTGGTCGAGAAGATCCGGCACACCCATGCCGCCGGTGGCCGGGTGATCGCCGTGGGCACCACCGTGGTGAGGGCGCTGGAGAGCGCCTGTCGCGACGGCCGGTTGCAGCCATTCAGCGGCGAGACGCAGATCTTCATTTTTCCGGGCTACAAGTTCAACGCCATCGACGGCCTGGTCACCAATTTCCACCTGCCGCAATCGACGCTGCTGATGCTGGTCTCGGCGCTGGCCGGGCGCGAACTGATCCTGGATGCCTACCGCCACGCGGTGGAAGCGCGCTATCGCTTCTTTTCCTACGGCGACGCCATGCTGATCCTGCCGCACGGCCGCTGAAATTTCGACACGAAGGAACATGGCGCGCACGGGTAGGGTGCTGCCCGCCGTCAGGATGGCGCGATGGCGGGCAGTGCTCGCCCTACGTGATGCGTCGAACGCGTTAGGATGATGGCAACCTGTTTACCCTTCGAGCGAGGCATCCATGCAACTGTGGTCGATAGCCGGCAATTCGCAGAAACTCGACGGCGGCGCGATGTTCGGCAACGCGCCCAAGGCGATGTGGTCGCGCTGGATCGAGCCGGATGAACAAAACCGCATTCCGCTGGCCTGCCGCTGCCTGCTGGCGAAGGACCTCGATGGCCGGACCGTGCTTTTCGAAACCGGCATCGGCGCCTTCTTCGAGCCGAAGCTGCGCGAGCGCTACGGCGTGGTCGAGGATCGCCACGTGTTGCTGGAGTCGCTGGCGGAGGCGGGCGTCGGTGACGAAGATATCGACGTGGTGGTGCTCTCGCACCTGCACTTCGATCATGCCGGCGGCCTGCTGGCGGGCTGGCGCGAAGGCGAGCCGCCGCGGTTGCTGTTTCCCAACGCGAAATTCGTGGTCGGTGCAAAGCACTGGGAGCGTGCCACGCACCCGCATCCGCGCGACCGCGCCTCGTTCATTCCGGAACTTGCCGGGCTGCTGGAGCAAAGCGGGCGGCTGGAGCGGGTCGACGGCGAATTTTCCGAAACCCTGGGCGAGGCCGTGCGCTTCAGTTATTCGGATGGCCATACGCCGGGCCTGATGCTGGCCGAAATCCGCGGGCCCGGCGATCGTGGCGGCATCGTTTTCTGCGCCGACCTGATTCCGGGGCGCCCGTGGGTGCACCTGCCGATTTCCATGGGCTACGACCGCTATCCGGAAAAGCTCATCGACGAAAAGCGCGCTTTTCTCGAAGACAGGCTGGCGCGCGATGTGCGATTGTTCTTCACGCACGACCACGCCTGCGCCTGCGCGCGAATCGCCCGCGACGAGCGCGGACGCTTCTCGGCCACCGACGAACAGGCGGAGCTGGTCGGCGACACACTCTGATTCCGGAGGCGGAAATGAGGCTTGAAAGACGGGCGGGCATTCCCCTGGTGGTCGGCATCGTGCTGCTGCTGGCGGCGTTGTGGCTGGTCGGGTCCAACGAACGCGCCGCCGCCGACTGGCACCGGGGCATGATGCGCCACGGCGGGCAGGTGCTGGCACTGGGCCCGGATGCGGCGCCCGATGCCGGCCTGTACGGGCGCACGGTGCTGGTGACGGGCACGCCGGAGGTGGTCGAGCCGCCGCGCGACCGCGATTTCCGCGTGCGCGTCGATACCCCGCTGCTGGAACGCAAGGTGGCCATGTTCCAGTGGCGCGAGGTACGCGTGGGCGGCGATGTCTCCTACCAGATGGACTGGGTCGACCACGCCGTCGATTCGAGCCGTTTCGAGCAGCCGGAAGGGCACGTCAATGCGCAGCCGTTCCCGTTTGCCGGCAAGCGGTTCATGGCGCCCCGGGTGCGCCTGGACCATTTCGTGCTGGCGCCGGCCATCGTGCGCGCGTTGCCTTCGCCGCTGCAGCCGGTCTCTCCGGATTTCAGCAAGTTGCCGCCCAATCTTCAGGCCAGTTTTCAGGTCCGTGGCGGCATGCTGACTACCAGCGCCGACCCGGCGCATCCGAAGCTGGGCGACCTGCGCGTGCGCTGGCTGGCGGCGCCGCTCGAGGAAATCACGGTAGTGGCGCGCGTGGACGGCGACAAGCTCGTGCCGGCCGAAGGGGCCGCGGACGGTCGGGGTTTCCAGGTGCAACTGGGACAGCGTGCGTTGACGGATGTGTTTGCCGACCTGCCGATGCCGCCGGGCGCGGTATGGGCGTGGCGCGTGCTGGCGCTGCTGCTGGCCTGGACCGGCGCGTGGCTGGTCGTGCGCCGCTGGCGGCCGGGCCGCGCCGGCACCATGGCCGCCCTGGGTGCCGGCGTCGCCGTGCTGGCCGCATTGGCCGGGGTCGTGTGGCTGGGCGTGAGCGTCATGGTCGCTGTCGTGGCCTGGGTGGTCGCCGCGCTGGCCGCTTGCGCGGGATGGTTCTGCTGGCGGCGGCCGGCCTGACCGTCCGGTATCTGCGGGCATCTCGCAAACCCCCGGTTTTCCTGCGGGAGCAACTTCGGTCGCGATGACGGCATGTCAGCCAGCAACCGTCGCGACTGAAGCCGCTCCCGCGGATGATCCCGGGGATGGATGCTATTCGGGATTCCCCGCAGGTGATTCCGGGTCGACCTCGAACAGCGTGTCGTTGTCCAGCAGCCACAAACCGGCGAACAGCTTGGGGTCGATCGAAAAGCCTTCGCGCGCCTTCCGCACCAGCCACGCGCCGGCCTGCTTGCGCGCGACGGCGTGGACGGTGATGTCCTCGCTGTCGTCGCCGCCGCCGGGGCCGACCTTGCGCAGGTGGCGGGCACGCACGAAGGACATCATTTCCGTGCTCATGCCGGCCGAGGACGGCCCGGCATGCAGGAAGCGGATGTCCTCGCTGGCGTAGCCGGTTTCCTCCTCCAGCTCGCGTCCGGCGGCCAGCAGCACGTCTTCGTCGTCGTGGCCTTCCAGGTCGCCGACCAGGCCGGCCGGCATCTCGATGGTGCGCTGCATGATCGGCACCCGGAACTGCTCGACGAACAGGATTTCGTCGTCGGGCGTGACGGCGATGATGATGACCGCGCCGCCGGGATGGTTGCGCTCGACGAATTCCCAGCCGCCGCGCTGCTTGAGGGTCAGCCAGCGGCCCTCGTGCAGGGTGTCGACCGGCGTGTCGGTTCCGGGGATCTTGCAGGTGTCGCTCATGTCGGCTCCGTGGTGGTGACGGCAGTGCGCAGCTTGCGCAGGCGCTCGCGCGTGATCGGGCCCATGCGCAGGTGCTCGATGATGGCGTCCAGGGCCTCGTCCTCGAACGCCCGGCGTGCCAGTGCCGCTGTTTGCGCGGGTACCGGCGCGTCCAGGGCGATGCGGGTCAGGCGCCGGAACAGGCGCGCGTCGTCGGCGTGCTTGCGCAAGCGCGCGGCGCAGGATTTGGCCCCGCGCAGGCTCAGGAAGGCCACTTCGTCGACGCGTTCCAGCAATGCGTCCAGATTGCCGAAGTGCGCGAGCAGGGCGGCGGCGGTCTTGGCACCGATGCCGGGCACGCCGGGGATGTTGTCCACGCTGTCGCCGCACAGGGCCAGGTAGTCG
>CAZBZD010000175.1:0-4174 GCA_964496295.1 uncultured Rhodanobacteraceae bacterium
GTCCCGAGTCCCGAGTCCCGAGTCCCGGGTCCCGGGTCCCGGGTCCCGGGTCCCGAGTGATAACCTTCCCCGTTTCCAGGGAGCGTGGTGTCATGAAGGTTCTGGTCTGCGGCGGTGCCGGGTACATCGGTTCGCACATGGTGCGGCATCTGGTTGGCCACGGGCACGAGGTGGTGGTGTTCGACAACCTGTCCACCGGGCATCGCGAGGCGGTGGCCGGCGTGCCGCTGGTGACGGGCGACGTGGCCGATGCGCGGGCGCTGGATGCGGTGTTTGCCGCGCATGCCTTCGACGCGGTGATGCATTTCTGCGCGCGGTCGCTGGTCGGCGAGTCGGTGCAGAAGCCGCTGGCCTATTACCGCAACAACGTGGCCGGCACGCTGGGCCTGCTGGAGGCGATGCAGCGTGCCGGTGTCGACAAGCTGGTGTTTTCCTCCACCGCGGCGGTGTTCGGGCAGCCGCAGGCGGAATGCATCGACGAGGCGCATCCCGCGCAGCCGATCAACCCGTACGGGGCCAGCAAGTTGATGGTCGAGCGCGTGCTGGCCGATGCGGCGCGGGCGTACGGGCTGCGGTCGGTGGCGCTGCGCTATTTCAATGCGGCCGGTGCCGATCCGTCCGGCGAGCTGGGCGAGTCGCACGAGCCGGAAACGCACCTGATTCCCAACGTGCTGCGCGCGGCGCTGGGGCAGGGCGGCGGTCTCAAGGTGTTCGGCGACGACTACGCCACCCGCGACGGCACCTGCGTGCGCGACTACGTGCACGTCAACGACCTGGCCGCGGCGCATCTGGCGGCGGTCGAATACATGCGCGAACACGAGGGCGCGCACGTGTTCAACCTCGGCAACGGCGAAGGTTTCACGGTGCTGGAAGTGATCGAGGCCGCGCGCCGCGCCACCGGCGTCGACATCGCTTTCGAGCGCGCGCCGCGCCGCGATGGCGATCCGGCGGTACTGGTGGCCTCCAGCGCGCGGGCGCGCAGGGAACTGGGCTGGCAGCCGCAATACACCGACGTCGGCGCGATCATCGAGACCGCCTGGCGCTGGCACCAGCAACCGCGCTATTGATCTGGCGTTCGGCTTGGCAAGTCGCGTAGGGCGGGCACTGCCCGCCATGGATCATCCCGCAAGCTTCAACCTTGTTCGGCGGGCAGTGCCCGCCCTACGCGCTTTTCATGATGGCATGGCTGGCTGGTGGGGCAGCCTGCATACAATGCACCCATGCCCGAATCCCGATTCCCCATTGCACCCCTGCTTCCCGAGTTGCGGGACGCGCTGGAAACCCGCACGCGCCTGGTGCTGGAGGCACCGCCGGGCGCGGGCAAGACCACGCAGGTGCCGCTGGCGCTGCTGGACGAGCCGTGGCTCGAGGGGCGCCGGATCCTGATGCTGGAACCGCGCCGCCTGGCCGCGCGTGCCGCCGCCGGGTTCATGGCGCGGCAACTGGGCGAGGAGGTCGGGCGCACGGTGGGCTATCGCATCCGCTTCGAATCGCGCGTGTCCGATGCCACCCGCATCGAGGTGCTGACCGAGGGCATCCTCGCCCGCCGCCTGCAGGCGGACCCGGAACTGGCCGGCGTCGGCGCGATCGTTTTCGACGAGTTCCACGAGCGCCATCTGGCCGGCGACCTCGGCGCGGCGCTGGCGCTGGACGTGCAGCGCGGCCTGCGCGAGGACCTGCGCCTGCTGGTGATGTCGGCCACGCTGGACGGCGAGCGCATCATGCGCTGGCTGGATGCGCCGTGCGTCAGCAGCCCCGGCCGCGGTTTTCCGGTCGCCGTCGCATACCCGCCGGCACGTCGCCAGGAAAGCATGGAGATGCACGCGGCGCGCGTCGTGCGGCAGGCACTGGCGGACACGGGCGAGGGCGACGTGCTGGTGTTCCTTCCGGGGCGGCGCGAGATCGCGCGCGTGCAGCGCATGCTCGCGGACGTTCCGCGCGGGACGGAGGTTTTGCCGTTGCACGGCAGCCTGTCGCTGGCCGAACAGCGCGCGGCGCTGGCGCCGGCCGACGCGGGCACGCGACGCGTGATCCTGGCCACCAACGTGGCCGAATCCAGCGTGACCCTGCCGGGCGTGCGCGTGGTGGTGGATTCGGGCCTGGCGCGCGAACCGCGTTTCGACCCGGTGAGCGGGTTCACGCGGCTGGACACGGTTTTCATCTCGCAGGCCTCGGCCGAACAGCGCGCCGGTCGCGCCGGACGCGTGGCGCCGGGCACGGCGTTGCGCCTGTGGCCGCAAAGCCGGCGCCTGGAAAGCGCGCGCACGCCGGAGATCGCGCAGGTGGAACTGTCCGGGCTGGCGCTGGAACTGGCCGCCTGGGGCGACAGCGACCTGCCCTGGCTGGATGCGCCGCCGGCGGGCGCCCTGGCGCAGGCACGCGACCTGCTGCAACGCCTGGGCGCGCTGGACGGCGACCTTCGCATCACCGCGCTCGGCCGGCGCATGCGCGAACTGGGCGCCACGCCGCGACTGGCCGCCGCGGCCGAACGCGCCGGTTCGTCGCGGCGCGCGCTGGTGGCGGACTTGCTGGCCCTGCTGGAAGCGCGCTCGCCCCTGCGCGGCGGCGGCGCGCGCGACGATGCCATCGCTTGCCGCGTCGAGGCCCTGCATGCATTCCGCGACGGCGGCGCCGTGGCGGCACGCCGCGCCGGCGCCGATCCGGTTGCGCTGGGTGCCATCGAGCAGGCGGCGCGCGGCTGGCGCAAGCGCCTGGGCGTGCGCGCGGCGGCCAGCGGCGTGCCCGGTCCGCTGGCCATCGGCAACGTGTTGCTGCACGCCTTTCCCGACCGCGTGGCCATGCAGGATGCGCGGCAACCCCTGCGCTACCGCCTCGCCAACGGCCGCGGCGCGCGGCTGGCCGAAGACAGCGCCCTGCACGGCGAGCCGTGGCTGGTGGTGACCGACCTGGCCATGGACGCCCGCGACAGCCGCATCCTGGCTGCCGCGCCGTTCGATCCGGCATGCCTGGAACGCGATTACGCCGCGCTTTTCCGCGTCGAGCGCACGCTGGCCTGGGACGACGCCCGGGATGCGGTCGACGCCTTCGAGGAGCGGCGCTTCGATGCCCTGGTGCTGGAACGGCGCCGTGTCCCGGTCCGCGACGCCGATGCCGTGCCGGCGTTGCTGGCCCGCATCCGCGCGCGCGGCCTGGAGGTGCTGCCGTGGAGCGAAGCCGCGCAACGCCTGCGCCGGCGCGTACAGGCCGCGCACCGGTGGGAGTCGTCGCCGGACCTGCCCGACATGGGTGATGCCGCGTTGCTGGACACCCTCGACGCATGGCTGGCGCCGCACCTGGCCGGCGTGCGGCGGCTGGATGCCCTGTCTCCGGCGCAACTGTCGCAGGCGCTTGCCGCGATGCTCGATTACCCGCAGCGGCAGGCCCTGGATGCCTTCGCGCCGGCCACGCTGGACGTGCCCAGCGGGCGCACGCACAAGCTCGACTACGGCGGCGACAACCCGCCGGTGCTGGCGGTCAAGCTGCAGGAACTGTTCGGCCTGGCCGACACCCCGCGCGTGGCCCGCGGCCGCGTCCCGGTCACGCTGCACCTGCTTTCGCCCGCCGGCCGGCCGATCCAGGTCACGCGCGACCTCGGCAGTTTCTGGGAACACACCTATCCCGAGGTCCGGAAGGAGCTCAAGGGCCGCTATCCCAGGCATCCATGGCCGGACGACCCCTGGAGCGCCACGCCCACGCATCGCGTGCGCGGGCGGAAGTAGGCCGCGGATTTTTGCGATTGCCGGCACGCTTCCCGCGTCGCCGGCTCGCGCTGGCGGGTGGCGTGTGCTAACAATAGGGGTTCGTGATGTCCGGGTGCCGGGGGGCCGGACGGCTTGCGGGAGGATGCGATGTCGGCGGTATCCGTGTCGACGCCATCAGGGGGTGACGAACAGCAGCACGAAAACGCGGCCGAGGCGCATGCATGTGCGCTGCTGGTCGAGCGCGGGCGTCTGAAGGAGTCCGACCTGGGCCGGGCCCGGCGCCTGCACGCGGAGGCGCCGGAAGGCACGCTGACGGCCTTGCTGGCGCGCCTCGGCCTGGTGTCCGAGCGCGACCTGGCCGATACCTGGTGCGAGCTGCTGGACGTGCCGTTCATGGAGGCGCGCCAGGCGTCCGAATTGCCGCCCGAGGGCGTGGACGTGTCGCCGCGCTTCCTGCGCCAGATGCACGTGGT
>CAZBZD010000176.1:0-4145 GCA_964496295.1 uncultured Rhodanobacteraceae bacterium
GGCGCTGGGCGTGTGGCTGTGGCGCACGCCGCGCCGCGACTGGCGCACGGCGTTGCCGCTGGCGTTGATCATCGGCGGCGCGCTGGGCAACCTCGTCGACCGCGTCAAGATCGGCAAGGTGACCGATTTCGTGCTGGTGTATTTCGGCGACTGGGCCTACCCGGCCTTCAACGTGGCCGACTCGTGCATCACCGTGGGCGCGGTGCTGCTGATCGCGTTCAGCCTGTTCGGCGGGAACACGCGCGAAGGCGTGCGATAATGGCCGCACCCGTTTCAACGCCACCCTGACGAGGACGCCGTGGACATTCTCCTGGCCAACCCGCGCGGCTTCTGCGCCGGCGTCGACCGCGCCATCGCCATCGTCGAGCGCGCGCTGGAAGCCTGGGGTGCGCCGATCTACGTGCGCCACGAAGTGGTGCACAACCGCTACGTGGTGGGCCGGCTGCGCGACAAGGGCGCGGTGTTCGTCGAGGAGCTGCATGAAGTGCCCGACGGCGCCACGGTCATCTTCAGCGCCCACGGTGTCCCGCAGGCCGTGCGCGGCGAAGCCGAGGCCCGCGACCTCAGGGTGTTCGACGCCACCTGCCCGCTGGTGACCAAGGTGCACATGGAAGTGGCGCGGCTGGGTCGCGCCGGCCGCGACGTGGTGCTGATCGGCCATGCCGGACATCCCGAGGTGGACGGCACGCTGGGCCAGTGGAACCGGGCCAATACGGGCGACATTCATCTGGTGCAATCGGTCGCCGGGGTGGCGGAGCTTGCGCCGCGCCAGCCCGAAGCCTTGTCCTACGTGACCCAGACCACGCTGTCGGTGGACGACACCAAGGCCATCATCGCCGCCCTGCGCGAGAAGTTTCCAGCCATCGAGGGGCCGCGCAAGGACGACATCTGCTACGCCACGCAGAATCGCCAGGACGCCGTGCGCCGCCTGGCCGATGCCGTGGAGCTGGTGCTGGTGATCGGCTCGGCCAACAGCTCCAATTCCAACCGTTTGCGCGACCTGGCCGAAAGCGAAGGCGTGCCCGCCCATCTGGTCGACGGCGCCGAACACATCGATCGCGCCTGGCTGGACGGCGTGCGTCGCGTCGGCGTCACCGCCGGTGCCTCGGCGCCGGAAAAGCTGGTGCGCGACGTGATCACGCAACTGCAGGCCTGGGGCGGCGGCGAACCGCACGATCTGGACGGCGAGCCCGAGAACATGGTTTTCGCCCTGCCCAAAGAGCTGCGCACCGGTTCCTGAATCGAGCCGTCTTGCGGACGGCCGGAAATGCGCTCAATAATGTGGACGCATTGCGCCGGGCCAATGGCGCAATGGCGGACTCGCCTGTTCCCATCCATTGCGTGAAAGGCCGGTTTGAAAACGGATGCCGAATGGCGGGTATTTCAAGCGTTTCCACGTGGGGAGATATTCGACATGAACCTTGGCAGACGTTGCGCGGCCGAAGCCTTCGGCACGTTCTGGCTCGTTTTCGGTGGTTGCGGCGCGGCGGTACTGGCCGCGGCATTCCCGCAGCTCGGCATCGGTTTTGCGGGCGTGGCACTGGCCTTCGGGCTGACCCAGATGACCATGTGCTACATGATCGGGCACATTTCCGGCAGCCACATCAATCCGGCCGTCACCTGCGGCCTGACCGCGGCCGGGCGTTTTCCGGCCAGGGAAGTGCTGCCCTACATCGTGGCGCAGGTGATCGGCGCGATCGTCGCCGGCGCGGCGCTGTATTCGATCGCCTCGGGCAAGGTCGGCTTCGATGCGGCCGCCAGCGGCTTTGCATCGAACGGTTACGGCGCGCACTCGCCGGGCGGCTATTCGATGGAAGCGGCGCTGATCTGCGAGTTCATCATGACCTGCTTCTTCGTGATGATCATCATGGGATCGACCGACAAGCGCGCGCCGGCGGGTTTCTTCGGCGTCAGCATCGGCCTGGCATTGACCCTGATCCATCTGGTCAGCATTCCGGTCACCAATACCTCGGTGAATCCGGCGCGCTCGACCGGCCCGGCGATTTTCCAGGGCGATTGGGCATTGCACCAGTTGTGGCTGTTCTGGGTGGCGCCGATCATCGGCGGCATCGTCGGCGGCCTGCTCTACCGCTATCTGTGGGGCGAGAAAAAATCGGCGTAGCCGTATCCGCTTTCCCTTTTCTTTTGCAGGAGCGAGCCCTGCTCGCGATTGCAGGAGGCCTGCCGCAAGCTCCAGATAATCGCGAGCAGGGCCCGCTCCTGCAGGGAACCCGTGTCGTATGGGCGGGAATATCGGACAAGCGGGTCTGCAAGATCCCCGCGGGTCGGTCGCGAAAGGTGCCGGTCATGCAGGAGGGCGTAGGATGACCGGCGTGTGGCGTGAACGCCGATGCCAGGAGATTCGTGCATGACCCAACCGCCCGAGGTCAAATCCGAGAACCGCCCCGATCGCAAGCGTGGCGAGTCGGCCGAGGAAAGGGCCGAGCGCGAGGGCATCGGCAGCCGGATGCTGGTGGCGCTGACGGTACTCGGCATCGTCTACGGCGACCTCGGCACCAGCGCGATCTACGCGCTGCACGCGGTATTCACGGGCGGTGCCAGCCCCCTCGAGCCGAGCGACGTCAACGTGCTCGGCATCCTGTCGCTGGTGTTCTGGACGCTGATCGTGGTGGTGTCGCTCAAGTACATGACCTTCGTGCTGCGCGCCGACAACCGCGGCGAAGGCGGCACGTTCGCGCTCATCGCGCTGCTGCGGCCGTGGCGGCACACGGATCGCTGGCAGCGCCGGATGCTGGTGCTGACGGGCCTGGGCGGCGCGGCGATGCTGTATGCCGGCATCATGATCACGCCGGCCATTTCGATCCTGGGCGCCGTGGAAGGCCTGGAGGTCGCCTCGCCCGGGATGGAGCACTACGTCATCCCCGTCACCCTGGTGATCCTGGTGCTGCTGTTCGCCGTGCAGCGTTTCGGCACGGCGAAGATCGGGGTGGCCTTCGGGCCGGTCATGGCGCTGTGGTTCGTGGCGATCGCGGGCGTGGGCGTGTACGGCATCGTGAAGGAGCCGCGGGTGCTGGAGGCGGTCGACCCGCGCCACGCGATCGCCTTTTTCCGCCACGACGGCCTGACCGGCTTTCTGGTGCTGTTCGCGGTTTTCCTGGTCACCACCGGCGCCGAGGCGCTGTATGCCGACATCGGGCATTTCGGGCGCAAGTCGATCCGCTGGATGTGGTTCCTGTTCGTGCTGCCGGCGCTGCTGCTCAACTACTTCGGCCAGGCCGCGATGCTGCTGCACGACCCCGGTGCCGCGGACCAGCCGTTCTACCATCTCATCCCGCCGCAGTTGCTGTACCCGATGGTGGTGCTGGCCACGGTGGCCACGGTGATCGCCTCGCAGGCGGCGATCACCGGCGCCTTCTCGATGACCCGCCAGGCTTCGCGGCTGGGCATGATGCCGCCGTCGCGGGTCGTGCAGACGTCCGGCGAATCGTCCGGCCAGATCTACGTGCCGCTGGTGAACTGGGTGCTGATGGCGGCGGCGATCATCCTGGTGGTGCTGTTCCAGAGTTCCGACAAGCTGGCCAGCACCTACGGCATCAGCGTCAGCACCGCCATGGTGGTCACCACGATCCTCGCCTTTTTCGTGGCGCGCGAGCGCGGTCGATGGCCGTGGTGGGCGGCATTGTCGTTCCTCGCTGTTTTCCTGACGGTGGACCTGGCGTACTTCGGCTCCAACCTGCTGCGCATTCCGCATGGGGGCTGGTTCCCGGTGATCGTGGGCGTGATGTTCTTCGCGGTGATGTCGACCTGGCGCCGCGGCAGCGAACTGCTGACGCAGCAGGCCGACAAGGAAGCCGGTTCCGTCGCGGAAATGGTGCGGGAGCTCGAACGCGACAAGGTCGCGCGCGTGCCGGGAACGGCGATTTTCCTCACGCCGCGCATGCACGACACGCCGCCCTCGCTCGGTCATCACGTCGAGCGCAACCGGGCATTGCAGGAGCAGGTGGTGCTGCTGACCGTCCTGACCGAGGACGTGCCGCGCACCACGCGCGAGGAGCGGCTCGAGGTCGAGGACCTGGGCGACGGATTTTTCAGGGTGATCCTGCGCTACGGTTACATGCAGCGCGCGAACGTGCCGTCCGAACTGGCCGGTTGCGGCGAACACGGCCTCGACATCGACCTGGACG
>CAZBZD010000177.1:0-4096 GCA_964496295.1 uncultured Rhodanobacteraceae bacterium
AGGCCGACCTGACCGACGTCGCCGCCGCGCCGGTGCTGGTGGAAGCCGCGGTGGCGCGCTTCGGTCGCCTCGACGGGCTGGTCAACAATGCCGCTGCCTACAGCACCACCCCATTCTCCGAAATGACGCCGGAACAATGGGACCATCTCCTGGCCACCAATGCGCGGGCACCGTTTTTCCTGTGCCAGGCGGCGGCTTTCCATTTGCGTCAAAGCCACGGCGCCATAGTCAACATGACCGACATCTATGCCCGCCATCCCACGGCAGACCGCTGTGTCTACGCCATGTCCAAGGCCGCCGTGACCGCCATGACCCGTGCGCTGGCTCTGGAGCTGGCCCCCGAAGTACGGGTCAACGCCATCGCTCCCGGTGCCATCATCTGGCCCCAGAGTCCGTCCGGGCAGGATGCGCGACAAGCCATCCTCGAACGTACGCCGTTGGCCAGATGCGGCACGGCCGACGAAATTGCCGATGCCGTCTTCTGGCTGTTGTCGGCAGCAGGTTTCATGACCGGCCAGGTGATCAACATCGACGGCGGTCGCAACATCGAAGGTTGAGAGTTCACATGGATCTGAAACAACTGCGAATCACGCAGGCACCTCGTACCACGAAGATCATCGTCTTCGGCCTGTTCCTGATCGAGGTCCTCGTCGGGATTGCCTGCGCAGTGCTCACCCTTGCCGGGCCAGCCAGTGACCAGTCTTCCCTCCTGCAAGCCGCAGCCTACGCGCTGGGAGCGGGCATGCCGCTGTTCGCGCTGGCCCTGCTTCTCGCGACCGCCAAAACCGGGGTTCGCGCCATCAAGGCAAAGACCCACCATGTATTGTCGCGTGTGATTCCCGCCGAGCTTTGCCGGCTCGAACCGGACGTCAACGACCCTGCCAGCCGGTGCCAGCCTTTTTCGGAGTTTGCCGGCAAACCGCCCAGACGTGCGGACGACGCACACTGCCAGCTCGATTTGAGCCTCAATCCCGACGGGGCCTCGGCGTTCTATCGCCTGCACAAACCTTCCGGTTCAGGGCAGCTGGAAATGTGGCTCAGCGTGGATATTGCCCTCACGCAAGTGACCGTGTGCTTTTTCGTCGAACACGCGCGTCTGGGCGACGCGGAGAAGGCAAGCCATCTGTGCGCCTCCACCCTGGAGGGCGCGGAAAAGAGTGGCGGTTACACAGTCGACGGCGAGGAACCCACCATCATCATCGACGGCCGTCCGCACAACAAACTCATTTTGCGCAAGAAGATGGAGTCCGACGACTTCCTGTGGAACCCGGCGCAAATGTTCTTCTTCACGGCGGACTTCAAGTTGATGGTGGTCTCGTTCATGAATGAGTGCAAAAGGCACCTTGTTCGCGAGGCACCGCAGACACCAGGCGCCTGAGTCACCGCGAACTCCACTTCGATTCGACGGCTACGCACAGGCCGGCCAACTCGGGTCTTCCGATACGCACAAGAGCATGCTCAAGGGCAATGCCCTGCTGCCCGGCACACTCAAGTACCTCACCCAGAAGCACGTCCGCCAGATCCTCCAGTGGTTGCTTCCACGGGGAACCCGACCATCGATTCAACCAAGCCACCCAGGGTGCATAGTTGAATACGCTGCCGAAACCCTTGCCCCCGCCGGAGCTGCGATAATCCACCTCGACTTCAATACGCAGCAGCTCCGTGGTCGACGTACTGGCTTCCACGCGTTGCTCGGGGGCAAGCGACGAATGGTCGATTTGCAGCTTCAAGGTCAGCCCCGTCAACGACAGGTGCCTGCACGCATGGGTCATGCGTTCTCCTCCGCACATGCGAGATCGACAGCCTGCAGACTGTCTTCTTCGCCGAGCCGATCGTACAAGGTACGCAATGTGACGCCCAGGACAGGATGTACCACGTCGGGGGCGATATCCACCATCGGCTTGAGCACGAAGGCCTGCGTGGCCAGTTCCGGTCGCGGCAAGTCGAGGTGCCCGGCACCGCGCATCACGCGCGAGCCGTAAAGCAGGATGTCGATATCCAGCGTACGACTGGAAAAACGCGGCCCGTCGCGACGCCGCCCTTGCCGCGCCTCGAGTTCATGCAGCCAGTCGTCGAGCGGCTGCGGCTCCAGGTTCGTGTGCAGGCAAACGGCCGCATTGAGAAAGTCGGGGCCCTCGAAACCCACTGCAGGCGTGCGATACACGGGCGAAAGCAACACCGCGCCAAAGCGTTTCCGCAATGCGGCCACGGCGGCGCACAAATGAACCTCGGGCTCGATATTGCTGCCCAGGCCAAGATAAACGGCGGTTGGCGACGAAGTCACGGGCACTCGCCACGTTCGATCTCGACTCCCACCGCCTTGGAGTTGCGCACGGCGCGCGGTTTGCGCAAACGCAAGCGTACCCAGGGCACGTCGAACTCCTCGCGCACAATGGCCGCACAACGCTCGGCCAGGGTCTCCACGAGCTGGAAGCTCGAAGCTTCCACGAACGCCATCAGACGTTTGGAAACAGCCTTGTAGTTGAGCGCGTCGGCAATGTCGTCGCTGCCGGCCGGACGTGTGTTGTCCCAAGCCATTTCCAGGTCCAGCGTCACCGTCTGGCGTACTTGTCTCTCCCAGTCGTAAATGCCGATGATGGTGTCGATGTGCAATCTCTCGATGAAGACGATATCCATGGCAATACCCGCATGTCGCGATAAAGAGCCGTCATTCCGGCACGATCCCGAATGACGACGATAAGGGCATCTGGTAAAGACACCCGTGCCTATGATGCCAGCGCCGGCAGGTCTTCGAGGCTCCAGCGCGGCTGCACGCGGATTTCGGGACCGTCGACCTGGCCGGCGGCGAGGCGGATGGCGCCGGCCTGGGCGATCATGGCGCCGTTGTCGGTGCAAAATTCCAGGCGCGGGAAATACACGCGAAAACCGTCCGCTTCGCCGGCTTCGGCCAGGCGCTCGCGCAGGCGCCGGTTGGCGCCCACGCCGCCGGCCACGACCAGGCGTTCGACGCCGGCCTCTTGCAGCGCACGCCGGCACTTGATGACCAGGGTGTCGACAATGGCTTCCTCGAAACCGCGCGCGATGTCGGCGCGGGTCTGTTCGCTCTTGTCGCTTTTCTGCCAAGCTGTCAGCACCTGGGTCTTGAGGCCGGAAAAGCTCATGTCCAGGCCGGGCCGGTCGGTCATCGGGCGGGCGAAGCGGAAGGCATCGGGATCGCCCTGCTGCGCCAGCCTGGCCAGGTGCGGGCCGCCCGGATACGGCAGGCCCATCAGCTTGGCGGTCTTGTCGAAGGCTTCGCCGGCGGCGTCGTCCAGGGTGTCGCCGAGCAGGCGATAGCGGCCGATCGCGGCCACTTCGATCAGCATGGAATGGCCGCCGGACACCAGCAGCGCCACGAACGGCGGCTCGGGCGGCTCGGCCTCCAGCAGCGGCGCCAGCAGGTGACCTTCCATGTGGTGCACGCCGATGGCCGGCACCTCCAGCGCCCAGGCCATGGCGCGCGAGGCCGCCGCGCCGACCAGCAGGGCGCCGACCAGGCCCGGGCCGGAGGTGTAGGCCACGCCGCCCAGGTCGGCCGTGGTCAGGCCGGCCTGTTTCAGGGTTTCGCGCACCAGCGGCATCAGCTTGCGCACGTGGTCGCGGCTGGCCAGTTCCGGCACCACGCCGCCGTATTCGGCATGCAGCCTGATCTGGCTGTACAGGGTGTGCGCCAGCAGGCCGCGCCCGGCCTGGTACACCGCCACGCCGGTCTCGTCGCAGGACGATTCCACGCCCAGCACAGGCTTTGAAAATTCGCTCGCAGACACGGTATAATTCCCGGCTCGCCCGGTTTCAGCGGGCCAGTCTATCACTTGGAGATTCCATGCCCAGCGTCAAAGTCCGCGAGAACGAGCCGTTCGAAGTCGCCCTGCGCCGCTTCAAGCGTACCTGCGAAAAGGCCGGCATCCTGGCCGAAACCCGCAAGCGCGAGTTCTACGAAAAGCCGACCCAGGAACGCAAGCGCAAGCGCGCCGCGGCCGTGAAGCGCCACATGCGCCGCGTGTCCCGCGAGAACGCGCGTCGTACGCGTCTGTACTGATCGCTTGGCCGGCGCGGCGCCCGCCGCGCCCCATGGCTGGATCATGCCGGCCGGCTC
>CAZBZD010000178.1:0-3999 GCA_964496295.1 uncultured Rhodanobacteraceae bacterium
GAATTTTTCCTGGTAGTCGACGGTCAGCGGGAAGAAGCTCTGCCCTTCGCGCTGCTTGGTGGCCGCCACGGTGGCCACCAGTACCTTGGTGGCACCCATGGACACCATCACGGCACCGGAAGCCTGGCGGGCGATTTCGCCCGTCTCCAGCTTGACCGTGTGATTTCCGTACTGGAACGACTTGGTTACTTTCGCCATTTTCAATTCTCCTCGACCCGGGGCATCAACGGCGCAGGCCGAGGCGCTCGATCAGTGACTGGTAACGATCGCTGTCGTTCTTTTTCAGGTAGCCCAGCAGGCGCTTGCGCTGGTTGACCAGCTTGAGCAGGCCGCGGCGGGAATGATGATCCTGCTTGTGGCTCTTGAAGTGCTCGGTCAGGTGCGCGATGCGCGCGGTCAGCAGTGCCACCTGCACCTCGGGGGAGCCGGTGTCGTTGGGCGCGCGACCGTAGTCGGCAATGATCTTGCTGGTCTGTTCAGCCGTCAGGGACATGTTCTGGTTTCCTCGAAAAAACAATAAGCACGAGGCTTGCGCGGATTCACCCGTGAATGAACCTGCGCAAACCCCGTGATGGCCAATGCAACTCACTGGGAAAACGCCAATTGTAACGGTGCCGCGGTGGCTACAACAAGCTGTCCGTGGCTCCCGACCCGGTTTTCAGGGCCGATCGGGGCCGATTTCCGGCAAATTGAAGCCCCTGAGCACGTGCAGGCGGCCGTCGTCCCGCCGCTCGGCCAGCGCCAGCAGGCGCCCGTCATCGGCATAGACCCGGCAACGCCCCGCCGGCATGTCCGCCGGCACGGCCTGCCCGTGGGCCAGCGCCCGGCTTGCGGCGGCGTCCAGGCGGGCCGCGGGCAGCGCCATCAGGCCGGCATCCACCGGCAGCAACAGGCGGTCGCGCTGCTCCGGCGTCATGCCTTCCAGCACCTCCGGCGTGTGCATGACCGGTTGCACGAACGGCTCCACCCACTCGCGCCGCAATGCGGTCAGGTGCGCGCCGCAGCCCAGCGCCTCGCCCAGGTCGCGCGCCAGCGAGCGGATGTAGGTGCCCGAGCCGCAGGTGACGCGCAGGCGCAGGAGCGGATTGCGCCATGCCAGCATCGCGATGTCGTCGATGTGCACCCGGCGCGCCTGCAGTTCCACGTCCTCGCCCCGGCGCGCGCGCACGTACATCGGCACGCCATCGCGCTTGAGCGCGGAAAAGGCCGGCGGCACCTGCTCGACCGCGCCGACGAAGCGCTCCAGTGCCTGCCCGATGGCGGCTTCATCCAGTGCCGGCACTTCGCGCCGTTGCGTGACTTCGCCTTCGGCATCGTGGGTGTCGGTGGTTTCGCCGAGCCGGCATTCGGCCACGTAGGCCTTGCGCGAACCCAGCAGAAGGCCGGCAATCTTGGTCGCTTCGCCGAAGCACAATGGCAACAGGCCGGTGGCCATCGGATCCAGGCTGCCGGTGTGTCCGCCCTTGGCCGCCCGATACAGGCGTCGCACCGCCTGCAAGGCTTCGTTGGAACTCAGGCCCTGGGGCTTGTCGAGCAGCAGGATGCCATGGACGGGACGTCGAAATTTGCGTGACATGGTCGGTAGGGCGGGCATTGCCCGCCGGCAATTTGCCGGTGATCGGTTTGTGGACGGCGGGCAGTGCCCGCCCCGCGCATCGGTTTTTCCCGAATCCCGAGTCCCGGAGAAGTTACAGGCGCCCCTCATCCTTTTCGTGGCGCAGCAGCGTCTCGATGCGTTCGCCGCGGTCGACCGAGTCGTCGTACTTGAAGCGGAGCTCGGGCACGCGGCGCAGGCGCATGCTGCGAGACAGCTCGCGGCGCAGTTCGCCGGCCATGTCGCGCAGGGCCCGGACCGCCTCGTCGGCTTCGTCGGCGTTGAGCGTGGTCACCCACACCGTGGCCACGTCCAGGTCGCGCGTGGTCTCCACGTCGTTGACGCTGACCGAAGGCAGGCCGTGGTCGCGCACCGCGCCATGCACCAGCGTGCCCAGCTCGCGGCGGAGCTCGGCGTTGATGCGGTCGGTACGTTTGAAGTCGCGTGAAGGCATGAAGAAATCCGCCAGGGGTCAGACCGGGAAGACTTCGCCCGGGACCCGGGACCCGGGACCCGGGACCCGCCCACATTCGGATTCCACGCCAATATTCGGCATTTGGCTACACAAAATCATCTCGCAATCCCTAAACACATCTTGTCTCCAATACCGTCTCTTCAACGCTGCAGCCCATACGAAACCGGAAATAGCAGCTTCGCCGCATCCGGCCGAAGATCGGGTCCCCGGTCCCGGGTCCCGGGTCCCGACCCAAAAACTCACAGCGTCCGTGCCACCTCGACGCGCTCGAAGCACTCGATCTGGTCGCCGGCCTTGACGTCGTTGTACTGCTTGACGGCGATGCCGCATTCGGTGCCGGCGTGCACTTCCTCGACGTTGTCCTTGTGCCGGCGCAGCGATTCCAGTTCGCCCTCGAAGATCACGGTGTTGTCGCGCAGCACGCGGATCGGCTTGTTGTGCCGGACCACGCCCTCGGACACCATGCAGCCGGCCACGGCGCCGAACTTGGAACTGCGGAACACGTCGCGCACCTCGGCGGTGCCGATGATGTCCTCGCGCACCTCGTTGCCGAGCAGGCCGGAAGCGGCCTGGGTCACCTGGTCGATCACGTCGTAGATGATCGAGAAGTAGCGCAGGTCCACGCCGTTGGTCTCGACCACCTTGCGCGCCGAGGCGTCGGCGCGCACGTTGAAGCCGATCAGCAACGCCTTGGAGGCCGAAGCCAGGGTTGCGTCGGATTCGGTGATGCCGCCGACGCCGGAAGCGACCACGTTGACCTTGACCATGTCGTTGCCGATCTCGCCGAGCGCCTCGCGCAGCGCCTCGGCCGAGCCCTGCACGTCGGCCTTGACCAGGATGTTGAGCACCTGCTGGGCCTCGCCCTGGCCCATCTGCGCCATGATGTCTTCCAGACGATTGGCCTTGCCGACCAGGCGCGTCTCGCGGCGACGCTGGGCGCGCTCTTCGGCCACCTGCTTGGCCAGCTTCTCGTCGGCCACGACCACGAAATCGTCGCCCGCGGCCGGCACGCCGGACAGGCCCAGCACCTGTACCGGAATGGAAGGCCCGGCGCTGTCGGCCTGCTTGCCGTTTTCGTCGATCAGCGCGCGCATGCGGCCGTATTCCACGCCGCAGACGACGAAATCGCCCTTCTTCAGCGTGCCCTGCTGCACCAGCACGGTGGCCACGGGACCGCGGCCACGCTCCAGGCGCGCCTCGATCACGGTGCCCGAGGCGCGGCCCTCGACCACGGCGTCGAGCTCCATGACCTCGGCCTGCAGCGAAATGGCGTCGAGCAGGTCGTCGATGCCCTGGCCGGTCTTGGCCGACACCGGCACGAACTGCACGTCGCCGCCCCAGTCTTCCGGCACCACTTCGTGACCGGCCAGGCCCTGCTTGACGTTGTCGACGTTGGCACCGGACTTGTCGACCTTGTTGACCGCGACGATCAGCGGCACCTCGGCCGCCTTGGCGTGCTCGATGGCCTCGATGGTCTGCGGCTTGACGCCGTCGTCGGCGGCCACCACCAGCACCACGATGTCGGTGGACTTGGCGCCGCGCGCGCGCATCGACGTGAAGGCCGCGTGGCCGGGGGTGTCCAGGAACGTGATCACGCCCTTGTCGGTGGTCACGTGGTAGGCGCCGATGTGCTGGGTGATGCCGCCGGCCTCGCCCGAGGCCACCTTGGTGGCGCGGATGTGGTCCAGCAGCGAGGTCTTGCCGTGGTCGACGTGGCCCATGATGGTGACCACCGGCGGGCGCACTTGCTTCTCGCCGGACTCGTCCACGGAAGCGGTCTGCTCCAGCAGCGTGGCCTCGGCATCCTTGACCGCGGCGTCGACCGGCTTGTGGCCCAGTTCCTCCACCACCAGCACCGCGGTGTCGTGGTCGATAGTCTGGTTGATGGTGGCCATGACGCCCATCTTGAACAGGGCCTTGACCACCTCGG
>CAZBZD010000179.1:0-2393 GCA_964496295.1 uncultured Rhodanobacteraceae bacterium
GATGTCGGGTCACGACCCGACCTGCCCTCGTGGCAGAGCGCACCCGGTCGGGGTGTCTGGAACTCATGGATCGGAGCCGGTCCGGCCCGCCGCGCCGTCCTCGTCCCAGAAGTCGTAGAAATTGAACCAGTTTTCCGGCGACTGCCGCGCGTGATGTTCCAGGCGCGCGGCATAGCGCGCCAGCACCGCGTCCAGCGCAGGGCCGCGCTCGCGACGCGGAATCTCGATGCGTTCGGCGAACGGCTCGAATACCAGCCGGTAGCGGTTGCCGCCCTCGTACAGGCCCAGGCACAGCACCACCGGCACCTTGAGCGCCGCCGCCAGCAGCCACGGCCCGGTCGGGAACGGCGCCGGCACGCCGCAGAACGGCACCCGGCGCATGACCTCGTCCGGACGCCCGCGGTCGGCCAGCAGCGCCGCCATGTGCCCCTGCGCCAGCGCCTCGGACAGGGCCAGCACGGTCGAGGCCGGATCGCGCGCGCCGTCGATGATGCGCGCGGCCACGTCCGGCGCCAGCGTCTCCAGCAGGTGCGTCATCACCGGCGTCTGGCGCGTGTCGAGCACGATGTGCAGCGGCACTTCCGCCCGCCGCGCGGCGAGCGTGCGCAGCACCTCGAAGCTGCCCATGTGCGCGCCCACCAGCAGCAGTCCGTGGCCCTGGTCGAAACGGGCTTCCAGCGCCGCCAGCCCTTCCACCTCGATGGCGAAACCGCGTTCGCCGCGGAGCAGGAAAAACACGCGGTCGAGCAGCGTCGCGGCAAAGCGGTGCATCTGCACCATGACCCGCCACGCGCCGGCCGGATGCCCGGTGAGGCGCGCCAGGAACACCTTCGCGGCGCGGCGCTCCTGCCCGCGGCGCAGGTAGAAATACAGCGTGATCGGATACAGCAGCAGGCGCGACAGGGTGCGCCCGCACAGCCGGGCAATGGTGAAGATGAGCCACAGCCCGAAGCGGCCGCCGCCTTCGGGGCGTTGGCGCCAGTGCTCGCTCATCGCGTGCTCAGCCGGTGCGCTGCTGCTCGATGTGCGTGCTCAGGGCACGCAGGCTGGCGAAGATGCGCTGGTTGTCGGGATTGTCCGAACGCAACTGGAAGCCGTAGTGCTTCGACACCGCCAGCGCGATTTCCAGCGCGTCGATCGAATCCAGGCCCAGGTCGCCGCCGAACAGCGGTGCCTCCGGATCGATGGCAGCGGGGTCGACATCCTCCAGGTTGAGATTCCCGACGATCAGTTCGGCCAGTTCGCGTTCGGCCGGCGTCTGCTCACTCATGCTTGTCTCGCTTCGTCAACGGCTGTCCCTCCCGGGCGGCCACTTGCGGGCCTGCGACAGCGGCGGCGCAGTGTACCATAGGCGGTTGCGACCACTTCCTTCACCTTCATGATCCAGGCACGTCCCGTTTCCGCATCCTCGCCACAGGCCACGCCACGGGTAACCTACCGTTCCGGCCCGCCCGAAACCCTGCTTGGCGAACGCGGGACGCTGGCCGTGATCCGGTTCGGGCCCGCGGCTGCCGGGACCGTGCACGACCCGCGTTTGCTCGACCTGCCGCTGCCCGAGCTCGATGCCGCTTCTCCCTCGCTGGAGCACTGGCAGGTCGATGCCGAGGTCCGCCACGGCCGCGACGGCGCGATCCGCTTCGCCCGCGGCGGCGGCTGGCTGTTCGCCGCCGTGCAGGTGGCCGAGGCCGACCACGACGGCGACATCGGGCGCAGCGCCGAGCAGGCGTACCGCGACCTGTGCGGTTTCCTGGCCCGGCAGGCCGAGCCGTGGCAGGTGCAGCGGCTGTGGAACTACCTCGACCGCATCAACGAGGGCGAAGGCGACGACGAGCGCTACAAGCATTTCTGCGACGGCCGCCTGCGCGGCATGGGCGGTTTCTTCGCCGGCAACTTTCCGGCCGCCACGGCGATCGGCCTGCCGCAAGCCAGCGGCGAGCTGACGCTGTACTGCCTGGCCTCGGAACAAGCCGGCACGCGCATCGAGAACCCGCGCCAGACCAGCGCCTGGTGCTACCCGCGCCAGTACGGGCGCACCCCGCCCAGTTTCGCGCGCGCGATGCGCTTGCCCGCCGGCGATGCGCTGGCCATTTCCGGCACCGCCGCCATCACCGGGCACCAGTCGCGCCACGAGGACGACCTCGACGCCCAACTCGGGGAGCTGGCCACCAACCTCGACGCCCTGCTCGACACCGCCGGCATGCCGCCCGGTTTCGACCGCGACGCTCCGCTCAAGGTCTACGTGCGCCACCCGCGCGACGCCGCCGCCATCGCCGCCTTCCTCGACCGGCGCATGCCGGACGCCCCGCGCGTGCTGCTGCACGGCGACATCTGCCGGCGCGAGTTGCTGGTGGAAATCGACGGCTGGCGGTACGGCTGAGGCTGGCGGGACTCGG
>CAZBZD010000179.1:2493-3981 GCA_964496295.1 uncultured Rhodanobacteraceae bacterium
GGGACCGGGAGAGCATCAAGCGGCGTGTCCGTCGTGCGGACATGCAAACGTATGCATGCCGATTCCGCATCCGGTTGGCGCTATGGTCGACGCACGAGGCGCGCGCGGGGAGCGTGACGCCAGCTCCGGGGAGCCCGCATGAACACCACCGCCGTCCCGCGCCGCACGTCCGCCACTTTCACCGCTCTTCTGGCCGCCCTGGCCGGGCTGATGTTCGGCCTCGACATCGGCGTCATCTCCGGGGCCCAGCAGTTCATCCAGCACGAATTCGGCATCAGCGACCGGACCCTCGAATGGATCGTCAGCTCGATGATGCTGGGCGCGGCGATCGGCTCGGCGCTGGCCGGCTTCGTGTCCGCCGCGCTGGGACGCAAGCGCGCCCTGATCGCCAGCGCGATCCTGTTCGTGGTCGGCGCGCTGGCCTGCGCCCTGGCCGGGTCGCCGCACGTGCTGATCGGCGCGCGCCTGGTACTGGGCCTGGCGATCGGCATCGCCGCCTTCACCGCGCCGCTGTACCTGGCCGAGGTGGCGCCGGAGGACCGTCGCGGCGCGATGATCTCGACCTACCAGTTGATGATCACGATCGGCATCTTCCTGGCCTTCCTGTCCGACACCGCCTTCAGCTACACCGGAAGCTGGCGCTGGATGCTGGGCGTGATCGCCGTTCCCGGCGTGTTGTTCCTGCTCGGCGTGCTGTACCTGCCGGAAAGCCCGCGCTGGCTGCTGCTGCGCGGTCGCCGCCGGCAGGCCAGCCACGTGCTGCAGCGCCTGCGCGGGGACGAGGCCGCGGTCACGCGCGAAATCGCCGACATCGACGAACAGCTCAACCGCCCGCAGAAGGGCCTGGCGCTGTTCCTCGCCAACCGCAACTTCCGCCGCTCGGTGGGCCTGGGCGTGCTGATGCAGGTGATGCAGCAACTGACCGGCATCAACGTGATCATGTACTACGCCCCGCGCATCTTCGAGGAGGTCGGCTTCGGCGTCAGCGCGCAGATGTGGGCCACCGCCATCGTCGGGCTGACCAACGTGCTGGCCACCTTCATCGCCATCGGCCTGGTCGACCGGCTGGGACGCAAGCCGATCCTCTACGCCGGCTTCGTGGTCATGGCCCTCGGCCTGGGCGCGGTCGGCGCCACCATGTACCTGGGTACCGCCAGCCATGCCATGCAGATCCTGGCCGTGGCCATGGTGCTGGTGTTCATCGTCGGCTTCGCGATGTCGGCCGGGCCGCTGATCTGGACGCTGTGCTCGGAAGTGCAGCCGCTGAAGGGCCGCAACTTCGGCATCGGCTGCTCCACGGTCACCAACTGGGTCGCCAACTTCATCGTCGGCCTGACCTTCCTGAGCCTGCTGAACGGCCTCGGCAACGCGCAGACCTTCTGGCTCTACGCCGCCCTCAACGTCGTGTTCATCGTGATCACCTTCGCGCTGATCCCGGAAACCCGCGGCGTCAGCCTGGAGCAGATCGAGCGCAAGCTGATGGCGGGC
>CAZBZD010000180.1:0-3978 GCA_964496295.1 uncultured Rhodanobacteraceae bacterium
TGGCCTCGCGCGGCCTGACCGGCAACGACCACGTCGACGGGGAGGACGGATCGCCATGATCGCGCACCTCGTCATCGCGCCACTGCTGATCCCGCTCGCGGTTGCCGCGCTGCAGTTGCTGGCGGGCACCCGGCACCGGCGCCTTGCCTCCGTGCTGAGCCTGGCTTCGTGCGTGTTGCTGCTGCTCGTCGCCGCGGGCCTGATGTGGATGGTGTCCGGGCCCGATGCAGGTGGCCGCACCTTCGTCTATGCCATCGGCGACTGGCCGGCGCGTTTCGCCATCGTGCTGGTGGCCGACCGCCTGTCGGTGCTGATGCTGCTGCTCACGTCGGTGCTGGCGCTGACGGTGGTGCCGTATGCACTGGGCCGCTGGCAATACCTCGGCGCGCGCTTCCAGCCGCTGATGCAATTGCTGTTGCTGGGCCTGAACGGCGCCTTCCTCACCGGCGACCTGTTCAACCTGTTCGTGTTTTTCGAGGTACTGCTGGCGGCCTCCTACGGCTTGGCCCTGCACGGCTCCGGCGCGCGCCGCACCAGCGCGGGGCTGCACTACATCGCCATCAACCTGGCCGCCTCGATGCTGTTCCTGCTCGGCGTGAGCCTGATCTTCGGCGTCACCGGCACGCTCAACATGGCCGAACTGGCGCGCAAGATTCCAACGTTGCCCGAACACACGCGCAACCTGCTGCATGGCGGCGCGGCGCTGCTGGGCCTGGCGTTCCTGGTCAAGACGGCGGTGTGGCCGCTGGGTTTCTGGTTGCCGCGCACCTATTCGGCGGCCACGCCGCCGGTGGCGGCGATGTTCTCGATCATGACCAAGCTCGGCATCTACGTGCTGTTGCGCCTGAGCCTGCTGCTGTTCGGGGCCGGCGCCGGGCCCGCGTCGGCGCATTTCGGCAGCGACTGGCTGCTGGTGGCCGGCATGATCACGCTGGTCGTCGGCACCGTCGGCCTGCTCGGCGCGCGCGAGCTGGGCAAGCTGGCCGGCTACTGCGTGCTGATTTCCTCGGGTACGCTGCTGGGCGCCGTCGCCCTGCAGCAGCCGGCGGTGACGGCCGGCGCGCTGGCGTATCTGGTGATCTCCGTGCTCGGCATCGCCACGCTGTTCCTGCTGACCGGGCTGATCGTGCCGCACGACGAACCCGAAGGCATCGAGCAGCTCGAACCCTACGACCCGGTCGGCGACACCTTGTACGCCGACGAAGACGAAAGCCGCGTGGTCGAGCCGGCGCCGCTGGTGATCCTGGGTGCCTGCTTCCTGGGTTGCGCGCTGCTGCTTTCGGGCCTGCCGCCGATGGCCGGCTTCCTGGCCAAGTTCGCCCTGCTGGCGCCGATGCCCGGCACGGGCACGGGCGCGACGGTCCTGTTCGCGCTGATCCTGGTGGCGGGCGTGTGCAGCATCATCGCGCTGTGCCGCGCCGGCATCCGGATTTTCTGGGACGACACGGAGGAATGGACGTTCCCGCACGCGCGACCGCGTGAAACGGCCTCGGTGGTCGTGCTGCTGGCCATCAGCCTGGTCCTCGTCTTCGCCGCCGCGCGGCCGTGGCAATACCTGCAGGCCACGGCGCGCCAGGTCCACGCGCCGGGCCAATACATCCAGGCGGTCCTGCCGCGAGCCGCGGAGGCACAGCCATGAAACGGCGGCTGGCGCATCCGCTGCTGGTCAGCGTGCTGCTGCTGACGTGGCTGGTGTTGCAGCAAAGTCTCGCGGCCGGCACGATCCTCGTCGGCCTGGTCATCGCGCTGGGCCTGTCGCGGTTGTGGACGCGGCTGGACGCGCCGCGCGTGCACGTGCGCCATGTCGGCAAGCTGCTGCTGCTCGGCCTGCGCGTGGTCGTCGACATCGTCGCCTCCAACTGGGCGGTGGCGCGGCTGATCGTGACGCGCCGGAAGCACGCCTCCGCCTTCGTCGCCATCGACCTGGAACTGCAGCAGCCGGCCGCGCTGGCCGTGCTGGCGTGCATCATCACGGCCACGCCGGGCACCATCTGGGTGAGCCACGACTCGCGCCTGCGCCGGCTGACCATCCACGTGCTGGACGTTGCCTCCCGGGAGCAACTGGTGCACAACATCAAGCAACGTTACGAACCGGCGCTGCGGGAGGTCTTCCGATGATCGACACCGTCGTCGCCGTGGTCGTCGGCATCGCCCAGCTGCTGTTGCTGCTGGCCATGGGCCTGGCCCTCGCGCGCATCGTGCGCGGGCCGCGCGCGCAGGACCGCGTGGCGGCGCTGGACGCCTTGTATGTCGACGCCCTGCTGCTGCTGCTCGGCATCGGCATCCGCACCGGCAGCCTGCTGTACGTGGCCGCCTGCCTGGTCATCGCCGTGCTGGGGTTCGCCAGCACCTCGGCATTCGCCAAGTTCCTGATGCGCGGCGAGGTGATCGAATGAACACGCTTGCTTCCCTGCCGGACTGGGCCGCGCTGCTGGTCGCCGTGCTGATGCTTGCCAGTGCGCTGCTGGCGTTCATCGGCTCGGTCGGCCTGCTGCGGCTGAAGAGTTTCTACAGCCGCCTGCACGCGCCCACCCTGGGCACGACGCTGGGCCTGTTCCTGATGGTGGTCGCCACGATCGTGTTCTTTTCGCTGGCACGCGGGCACCTCGTCCTGAGCCCGCTGCTCGTCGGCGTGTTCGTGACCGCGACCGTGCCGATCACCATGATCCTGCTGGCCCGCGCGGCCCTGCAGCGGGACCGCTCCGAAGGCGATCCGCGCGTACCGCCTCCGCCATCCGGAAAACCGCGCACGTAGGGCGGGCACCGCCCGCCATCGAACGCCCATGCAATCGCATGGCCCTTTCGGCGGACCATGCCCGCCCTACGGCTTGTCGACTTCCACGGCGGCGATGCGCCAACCATTGCCGTTGCTCCGCTCGACACGCAAACGCACCGGACGCCGCATCGCCACGCCGCCGTGCTCGACTTCGTTGCTGGTGACGTAACGCACCTGTCCCTGCACGTGGCAGCGGATCGCCGTCGGGCAGTCGATGCGCTCGATGTCGATGCCCGCCGGCCACGGGCTGGACACCTCGCGTCCGACCACGCCCGACGGATCGGCCAGCCATGCCTGCAGCAAGTCCGGCGTCAGCAGGTCGCCATACACTTTCTTCAACTGCGGACGCATGGCATCGGGCGGCGCCAGCACGGACACCTTCTGCATCCGCTTGCCGAAACGCTCCACCACGTCGCGCACGGCGGTCTTGTCCGCCGATGCGACCGGGGCCGGCGAAGCCGTCGATGCGGCAGACGTCGCCTGCGGTGCCGGCGCGTCCTCCTGCTGCCCGCAGCCCGCAAGCAGCAGGACCAGGGCCATCGGCCACGCAGCATGTCGCAATTTCATCGGTGTCTCCTTCCGGCGTCGTCGCCGGTTTCGTCAGGCTGCCGGCAGGTCCGGCGGCCCTTTCAGTTCGACGGTATTGCCGTCCGGATCGAGAATGTAGATCGACGGTCCCTCGCCCTCGGCGCCGTAGCGCGAGCCGGTCTCGCCGATGCGCACGCCATGGCTTTCCAGGTGGGCAAGCATGGCCTTTTCGTCCCAGGGCTCCACGCGCACGCAGAAATGGTCCATGTTGTGCCCTTCCGCGCCCGGCGCGGCGCCGCCGGCGCGACCGAGCCTGCCCTCGACGTCGACCAGGTCGATCAGCGACAGGCCCGCGCGCAATTGCACCAGGCCGATGTTTTCCTGGCGTTTTTCCACCCGGCAGCCGAGCACGTCGCGGTAGAAGCGGCAGGCGCGCTGCATGTCGGTCACGCGCAGCACCACGTGGTCGAGTCCGCGGATATTGATCATGGCCATCCGGTCGCTGGAGTCGTGGCCAGCTTAACACCCGCAAATGGCTGGCATCGGCCGCGAAAACGGTATAATCGCCCCTTCCACGCGCATGGTGGGAGAAGCGGCTCCGCCGCTGCCGAAGGCGCAACGCCCGTAATCGCTCAGGCCCAGCACCTCCATGCGTGAAAAACTCTGGAGAGACC
>CAZBZD010000181.1:0-3939 GCA_964496295.1 uncultured Rhodanobacteraceae bacterium
GCACGCCGTCGAGCGCGGCCAGCAGCCTGGCGTTGTTGGCGGCGCTGTCGCCGTGGGTGCCCGCGTAGCGCGCCGAATGCAGGCCGGGTGCGCCGTCCAAATGCTCCACGCACAGGCCCGAATCGTCGGCCAGCGCCGGCAGTCCGGTCGCGTGCGCGGCGTAGCGGGCCTTGATCAGGGCATTCTCGACAAACGTGGCGCCGGTTTCCTCGGCATCGTCCACGCCCAACTCGCCCTGCGCCACGAATTCCATGCCGCTGCCGGCAAACAATTCGCGGAACTCGACCAGCTTCCCCGCATTGCCGCTGGCCAGCACAATGCGCTGCAGCCGGCTCTTGTCGGGTCCCGGGTCCCGGGTCCCGGGTCCCGATCGTTCAGCCCCCATGCTCACTGCCCCAATGCCGCCCGCTGCGCCACCACCAGCTCGCCGATGCCCTTCTCGGCCAGCGCCAGCATGGCGTCCATTTCCTCGCGGCGGAAGGCGTGGCCCTCGGCGGTGCCCTGGACTTCGATGAAGCCGCCGCCGTCGTTCATGACCACGTTCAGGTCGGTGTCGCAGTCGGAATCCTCGGCGTAGTCGAGATCCAGCACCGGCTGGCCCTGGTAGATGCCGACCGAGACCGCCGCGACCGCGCCGAACACGGGGTTGCGCTTGATCGCGCGACGCTCGACCAGGGTATCGACGGCGTCGACCAGGGCCACGTAGGCGCCGGTGATCGAGGCCGTGCGGGTGCCGCCGTCGGCCTGGATGACGTCGCAGTCGAGGGTGATCACGCGCTCGCCCAGGGCCTGGCGATCCACGCAGGCGCGCAGGCTGCGGCCGATCAGGCGCTGGATTTCCATGGTGCGGCCGCCCTGCTTGCCGCGCGCGGCCTCGCGCCCGGTGCGGGTGCCGGTGGCGCGCGGCAGCATGCCGTATTCGGCCGTCACCCAGCCTTCGCCCTTGCCGCGCAGCCACGGCGGCACGCGGTCTTCCACGCTGGCCGTGCACAGCACGCGGGTGTCGCCGAAGCTGACCATCACCGAGCCTTCGGCGTGCTTGGTGTAATGGCGTTCGATGCTGACGTGGCGCAGCTGGTCGCAGGCGCGACCGCTGGGGCGGGCGAAATCGGTCATGGGGCGTGTGCTTGGGAGTTGGGGCCAACAAGTTTACCATTGCGTTTTGGCCGACCACTCCATGAGCATGATCCGCAGCATGACCGCCTTCGCTTCGGCGGAAGGTTCGAGCCCGCTGGGCACGTTGGCCTGCGAACTGCGCAGCGTCAATCATCGTTACCTGGAGCAGAGCCTGCGCCTGCCCGAGGAGCTGCGCCGTTTCGAGCCGGTGCTGCGCGAACGCGTCGCGGCGCGGCTGGCGCGCGGCAAGGTCGACGTGACGGTACGCCTGCGCGGCGGCGATGCTTCCGAAAGCCTGAAGGTGGATCACACCCTGCTCGGCAGGCTGGCCGAATTGCACATGGACCTGCAGGCGCGTTTTCCCGGCCTGCAGGTGCAGACCACCGAACTGCTGCGCTACCCGGGCGTGCTGCGGGCGCCGAGCGTGGACGACGAGCAATTGCAGTCGTCCCTGATGGCCGTGCTGGACCAGGCGCTGGACGCGCTGGCCGA
Source organism: uncultured Rhodanobacteraceae bacterium (assembly GCA_964496295.1). Lineage (GTDB taxonomy): Bacteria > Pseudomonadota > Gammaproteobacteria > Xanthomonadales > Rhodanobacteraceae > Oleiagrimonas. Next base: position 1,609 of record CAZBZD010000181.1, read on the forward strand.
CACCCGTGGCCGCGAGGGCGCCAAGCTGGCCGCGCTGCTGCGCGAGCGGCTGGACGGCATCGAGGCCATCGTGAAGCAGGTGCGCGAATGGATGCCGGATATCCGCAAGGGCCTGCGCGAGCGCCTGGAAACGCGCCTGGCCGATCTCAAACAGCCTGCCGATCCCGGCCGGCTGGAACAGGAACTGGTGCTGCAGGTGACCCGCGCCGACGTCGACGAGGAACTGGATCGGCTGGAAGCGCACATCGCCGAGGCGCGCCGCGTGCTGGGCCTGGACGAACCGGTCGGCCGGCGCCTGGATTTCCTGATGCAGGAATTCAACCGCGAGGCCAACACGCTCGGTTCCAAGTCGGTCGACACGCGCTCGACCAACGCCGCGGTCGAGCTCAAGGTGCTCATCGAGCAGATGCGCGAACAGGTGCAGAACATCGAATGAGCATGCCGAGCGAGACCTCCCGGGGAACCCTGTTCGTGGTCGCCGCCCCGTCCGGCGCCGGCAAATCCACCCTGGTCAACGCGCTGCTGGAGCGCGAGCCGGGCATCCGCCTGTCGATCTCGCACACCACGCGCGCGCCGCGCCCGAACGAGAGCGAAGGCAACCACTACCACTTCGTCTCGCGCGAGGTCTTCCAGCGCATGATCGACGCCGACCAGTTCTTCGAATACGCCGAGGTGCACGGCGACATGAAGGGCACCTCGCTGACCGCCGTCGCGCCGTTGCTGGAGGAAGGCCGCGACGTGCTGCTGGAAATCGACTGGCAGGGCGCGCGCCAGGTGCGCAAGAAAGTGCCCGATTGCCAGGGCATCTTCATCCTGCCGCCCTCGCGTGCCGAGCTGGAGCGGCGCCTGCGTGCGCGCGCGTCGGACAGTGCCGAGGCGATCGAGCGGCGCCTGCACAATTCGCGCACCGAGATCGCGCATGCCGACGAGTTCGATTTCATCATCGTCAACGACGATTTCGACACTGCGCTGGACGACATGCAGGCGATCGTGCGCGCCGTGCGCCTGCGCGCGCCGCTGCAGCGCGCGCGTCACGAGGCCCTTATCGCCGAGCTGCTGGGACACGACGGTGAAAAGCGGGGCTGACCTTCTGACGCAGGGCGGGCACTGCCCGCCGCGGTTGTTCGAATAATCATGCTTGTGCGGCAGGCAGTGCCCGCCCTGCGCGTTTCCCGGGAGCGTGATTTCGCCATTCCCTGAACTCTCCGGTTCAGTTATTGTACGCAGTTCATGACTACGCAAAGCATGCCAATCGACGCCGCTCCGCTGGTGCGGGTGCGTGGACTGACCACGCACCTCGGCGGGCGCGCCGTGTTCGACGGGCTGGACATCGACATCCCGCGCGGCAAGGTGACCGCCATCATGGGCCCCAGCGGCACCGGCAAGACCACCCTGCTCAAGCACGTCACCGGGCAGATGCGCGCCGATGCCGGCAGCGTCGAGGTGGACGGACAGGACGTGGCGAAGCTCTCGCGCGAGGGCCTGTTCAAGCTGCGCGAGCGCATCGGCTACCTGTTCCAGAACTCGGCGCTGCTGACCGACTACAGCGTGTTCGAAAACGTGGCCTTCCCGCTGCGCCAGCACACGAAGCTGCCGGAAGAACTGATCCGCGACATCGTGCTGACCAAGCTGCAGGCCGTGGGCCTGCGCGGCGCGGCGCAACTGATGCCCTCGGAGCTGTCCGGCGGCATGGCGCGGCGCGTGGCGCTGGCGCGCGCGATCGTGTTCGACCCGATGCTGATCCTCTACGACGAGCCGTTCGTGGGCCTGGATCCCATCGCGCTGGCGCAGGTGCTGGAACTGATCCGCACGCTCAACGAGACGCTCGGCATCACCAGCGTGCTGGTCGCGCACGAGCTGGAGGCCATCAAGCAGGTCGCCGACCGCATCTGCCTGATCGCCAACGGCAAGGTGGTCGCGCAGGGCGATCCGAAGACCATCGCCGACGACGGTTCGCCGTGGACGCGGCAGTTCTTCGGCGGCGAGGTGGACGGCCCGGTGCCGTTCCACTATCCCGCCGGCGACTACGCCACGGAACTTGGCCTGGCCGGAGAGACACCATGAACGCGCGCAGCCGTCGTCCCAACTGGCTCGTCGACGGCCTGGCCCAGGTCGGCGACGCCGGCCTGTTCCTGCCCACGCTGCTGGCCGCGATTCCGCGCAGCCTGCGCCATTTCCGCGAGACCGTGCGCCAGGTGTGGTTCGTCGGCGCGATGAGCCTGACCATCATCATGGTCTGCGGCCTGTTCGTGGGCATGGTGCTGGCGTTGCAGCTGTACTACGTGCTGTCGATCTTCGGCGGCACCTCGGCCACCGGCACGGTGGTGGCGC
>CAZBZD010000182.1:0-3937 GCA_964496295.1 uncultured Rhodanobacteraceae bacterium
GTCGATGATGTGGGTGGCGATCTGGTTGATCAGCACCACGTGCGAGGCCAGGCGCCTGCGGATCAGGATGTCCACCTCGGCCATGTCGGCTGCCGCCAGCTTGCGTACGCCGGCAAAGTCGGGCGCGGATTCAACGGCGATGCGGGTGGCGGATATGCTCATGCGGGGCGGATCGGGCTCAAGACTGGCAATTATAGGCGCAAAGTGCGCGCGCCGGGCGGCGACGTGCCGCACGCGGTTCATGCCTCGCGACCTCTTATAATTGATGTTTTGCACGAGCGCGAACCGGACGTGGGCAGCAAACTCAGCAAACGCGAACTTCACACCGCTTTCGCGCTGTCCAGCGTGGTCGGCCTGCGCATGTTCGGCCTGTTCCTGATCATGCCGGTGTTCACGGTCTACGCCATGCGGCTGCCGGGGGCCACGGAATTCCTCGTGGGCTTGGCGATCGGCGTCTACGGCTTCGCCCAGGCCCTTCTGCAGGTGCCGGTGGGGCTGGCCTCGGACCGCATCGGCCGGCACCTGACCATCAGCATCGGCCTGGGCGTGTTCATCGTCGGCTCGGTGGTGGCGGCGCTGTCCGGCGGCATCACCGGCATCATCATCGGCCGCGTGCTGCAGGGCATGGGCGCGGTGTCCGGCGCCAGCCAGGCGCTGGCGGCCGACCATTCGGACGAAGACAACCGCAGCAAGGTGATGGGCATCATCGGCGTCAGCGTCGGGCTGGCTTTCGTGCTGGCGATCATCCTCAGCCCGCCGCTGGCCGCCGTGGCCGGCCTCGAGGGCCTGTTCGGCCTGACCGCGGTGCTGGCGCTGGGCGCGATCGTGCTGCTGTGGGTCGTGGTGCCGCGTCCGCAGCGGTACCGGGCGCCGGAGGCCGCGCACGGGTCGGCGGTGCTGCGCATGATCGTGCGCCCGCAACTGGCGGTGCTCAACCTGTCGGTATTCATGATGCACGCCATGCTGACGGCGGCCTTCGTGGCCCTGCCGCTGCTGCTGGTCCGTCGCACCGGCATCGCGCTGTCGCACCAGTGGGAGCTGTACCTGCCGGTGATGGCGGTGTCGGCCGTGGTGATGGGCGGCGTGCTGCGGCGCGTGACCTCGCTGGCCGGCAGCATGCGCCTGGTGCTGGTGTGCGCGCTGGGGCTGGGACTGGCCCTGCTCGGTTTCGGTGCGAACCTGCCGGGCGAGGCCGTGCTGTGGCTGGCGGCGGTCGTGTTCTTCAGCGCCTTCAACCTGCTCGAGGCGAGCCTGCCCAGCCTGGTTTCGCGCCTGGCGCCGCCGGGCATGCGCGGCGCGGCGCTGGGCGGCTACGCCACCTGCCAGTTCCTGGGCGCCGGCGTGGGCGGCATGCTGGGCGGCCTGGTGCTGCAGCGCGAGGGCCTGTCGGCGGTATTCCTGGCCGCGGCGGCGCTGCTGGTGATCTGGCTGCCGCTGCTGTGGTGGGGCCGCCGTCGGGTGGTGGCGGCGGCCGTGCCGGTCACGGCCTGAGGCATTCGCCCTGCAACGGAATCGGCGCCTCGGAACTGGCGGTTCCGGGGCGGGGCTGTGCCAGTACGGGTAGGGCGGGCACTGCCCGCCAAATGCCGTTGGCGTGCGCACAAGGAGCCGCCATGGCGGGCAGTGCCCGCCCTACTTGCTCCTGAATCGGAAATCGATTCAACCAGAATCTCCCTCGAGGACGGCCCGGGCCGGGGCCGCATGAGGCACGGTGCTTTTGCGGCAATCGCCTACATGGAAGGAAGCATTTTTCCACTGCGGAATGACCAGGCGGCTGTGCTAGCATCGTCGAATCTTTCGCAGCATCAGAACCGGGACGGCATCCATGGCACGTGGCGTCAACAAAGTCATCCTGATCGGCAACCTCGGCGCCGATCCCGACACCCGATACACCGGCAGCGGCACGCCCGTTTGCACCCTGAGCCTGGCCACGAGCGAGTCGTGGACCGACAAGCAGACCGGGCAGAAGCAGGAGCGGACCGAGTGGCACCGCATCAAGGTGTTCGGCAAGCTGGCCGAAATCTGCCAGGAGTACCTGCGCAAGGGCCGGCAGGTATACATCGAAGGGTCGCTGCGCACCGACAAGTACACCGGCAAGGACGGCATCGAACGTTATTCCACCGACATCATCGCCAACAACATGCAGATGCTGGGCGGTCCCGGTGGCGAGGGTGGCGGTGGCGGCTACAGCCGCGGCCCGGCGCCGGCGCGCGCACCGGGCCCGCGTCCGTCGACCCCGCCGCCGTCCCGGGGACCGGCCGATGCCGGGCTGGAAGACGACGACATTCCGTTCTAGCGAACCTCGGGCAAGACGCAGGAACCCGGGAGGCCCGTCACGTGACGGGCCTTTTGTTCATGCCGCTTTCCGCAGGCGGGCGCTGCCTGCCGAACGGAGCTTGCGCGCGCGGGCCTTTCATGGCGGACCGTGCCTGCCCTGCGCGAATCGGCTTTGGCGGCGTGTTTTCATTCGGACGGCGGCAGCCAGATGAAATCGGCGACGACCGGGAAATGGTCCGACGGGTAGACCTTGCCGCGATGGGTGGTCACGGTGCGCACGTCCTGCACCTTCAGGCCACGGTAGAAGATGTAGTCGATGCGCGCGGCCGGTCGGCCGGTGAAGTTGTGGAAGGTGCCGGCCGGGCCGTCACGCAGCGGCGCGGTGGCCCGGGCATCCTTCAGCACCCCGGTCACGATGGCGTGGGTGGGCTTGTCCGGCGTGCTGTTGAAATCGCCGGAAAGGATCACCGGCAATGAAGCGGGCACCCTGGCGATGCGCTTGAGGATGAGCCGGGCGCCGCGTTCGCGCAGGGCCTCGTCCCCGGCGCGATAGGGCAGGTGCGTGTCGAAGTAGCAGAAGCGCCGGCCGCTGGCCTTGTCCTGGAATTCGGCCCACGTGACCATGCGCGGGAACGGCTGGCCCCAGGTGTTGCTGCCCGGCACGCCCGGGGTGTCCGACAACCAGAAGTTGCCGCGGTTGATCACGCGCAGGCGCTCGGTGTTGTAGAACACGCCCATGTGTTCGTTGGCGTCGACGTCCTTGTTGTTGCCGTTGCGCCCGAGGCCGAACCATTCGTAGTGCGGCAGGCGGCTGGCCAGGTAGTCGCCCTGTCGCGTGTACAGCTCCTGCGTGCCGACGATGTCCGGGTGCTGCTCGCGGATGACCCGGACCACCAGGTCGCGGCGCTCGGGCCAGGCGGTGACGCCGCCGTCCGGAGCGGGGTAGCGGACGTTGAAGGTCATGACGCGCAGGTCGTGCCGCCCGGGCGCGGCAGGCGGAGCCGGCATCGCGGGCGCGGCACACGTTGCCGCGATCAGGCCCAGGGCGACGAGGGTGCGCAGATGCTTGGACATGGTCGATCACCTTTGCGGGAACACGAGGCCGGGGATGCCCGTCCGTGTCGAGGGTATACCCGCGTGGCCGGCACGGCGAACGGACAGCGCCGCGGCACGGGATGCAACGCCCGGGGATCCCGCGGCGCATGACGTCCGGCATCGGCGCCGGATCGGGTCACGCGGGGCGGCCGACCACGTTGAGCACTTCGTGGCAGGCACCCATGGTGTGATAGTCGGTCTTGCCGGCGGGGCTTTTCTCGTCGCCGTACTTGCGGTTGTCGCGCGTGAGGATGCGGTACCAGGCGCCGTGTTCGTGGTCGACGAAATGCGCCCAGGCGTATTGCCACAACCGCTCGTACCACTGCCAGTAGGCATCCTCGCCGGTGCGTTCGGCGAGCAGGGCGGCGGCGGCCAGCGATTCGGCCTGCACCCAGTAGTACTTGTCGTCGTCGCAGGCGCCGCCGTCGGGCGAAAGGCCGTAGTACAGGCCGCCGTGCTCCTCGTCCCAGCCGCGCGACACGGCGGTGTCGAACAGGTGGCGTGCGGTCGGCAGCAGCCAGTCGGCGTCGACGTGGCGGGCCAGGATCATCAGCAGCTTGGCCCA
>CAZBZD010000183.1:0-3909 GCA_964496295.1 uncultured Rhodanobacteraceae bacterium
GCGGGGGCAATCGGGACGGGTAGGGCGGGCACTGCCCGCCATGGCATGGTTTTCCGGCGGGTCATGCCGGCCCCGCGGGGCGGTTCCATCGGCTGGAGCGGCGGCCTTGCGGTTTGCCAACCAGGCCACGAGCTGTGGCCGTGGCGCTGGTATGATGCGCTCTTGAACGGTTTTTGCGCGGAGAAGGCAACGTGCTGGATATCCTGATGGCGGGCGGCTGGCCCATGCTGCCCATTCTGCTGTGTTCGGCGATCATGCTGGCCATCGTGCTGGAACGCTTCTGGTCGCTGCGGCACGACGCGGTGCTGCCGCCCGGCCTGGGCGAGGAAGTGCGCCAGTGGGCGCGTTCGCGGCGCCTGGATGCCGAGCATCTGCAGGCGCTGGCCGACGATTCGCCCCTGGGCGAGCTGTTCGCCGCGGCGCTGGCCGTGCGCGAGCGCCCGCGCGAGATCATCAAGGAACGCATCGAGGACACCGGGCGCCACGTGGTGCACCGCATGGAGCGTTTCCTGAGCACGCTCGGCACCATCGCCCTGATCGGCCCGCTGCTGGGCCTGCTGGGCACGGTCATCGGCCTGATCGAGATGTTCCTGGCCGTGATGGTCAGCGGCGTGGGCGACCCGATGAAGATGGCCGGCGGCATCGGCCAGGCGCTGGTGTGCACCGCCACCGGCCTGGTGGTGGCGATCCCGGCCTACATCCTGCACCGCTACTTCCGCTCGCGCGTCACCGGCTACCTGGTGGAGATGGAAAAGCAGGCCACGGCGCTGCTGGACGACCTGTCCGCGCCCGCCCCGGCGGCTCCCGCGGGCGAGGCCAAGGCCCCGGCCGCGCGCAAGACGGCCGCGTCAGCGTCGCGGCGCCCGGCCCGCGCCACCACGACCCGCTGAGGCAGACGGCATGCGACTGGGTGATGGCCGCCGCGAAAACGATTTCGAGATCAACGTGATCCCGTTGATCGACGTGTTGCTGACGCTGCTGATGTTCTTCGTCCTGACCACCACCTTCGTGCGCCACGCCAGCATGAAGGTGGCGCTGCCCACGGCCAGCGCCGCGGCCAGCAGCGCGCGGACCCGTCCGCTGGTGGTGATGATCGACCGCGCCGGCCACTACTACGTCGGCGGCCACCAGGTGCTGGGTCAGGGCGAAAGCGCGCTGCGTCGCGCCATCGTCGCCGTGGCCGGCAGCAACCGCGACCGCACGGTGAGCCTGCGCGCCGATGCGCAATCCTCGCACCAGTCGGTGGTGACGGCCATGGACGTGCTGGGCAAGCTGGGCTTCAGCCGCCTGTCGATCGCCACCACGCAGTCGCACCCGTCGGGCGACGGGGGATCGTAGCGGTGCCTTCCGACAGCGGCACGGAGCAGGCGGCCTGGCCGATCTACAGGCGCCTGCTGGGCTACGTGAAACCGTACTGGCCGCTGGCGCTGCTGGCGTTGCTGGCGATGGCCGTCGACGCCGGCTCGCTGGTGGCGTTCACCAAGCTCATCAAGCCGATGCTGGACAAGATGATCACGGTGCGCGACCCGCACACGATCTTCTGGATGCCGATCTGGATCGTGGGCATCTTCCTGGCGCGCGGCTTCGCCACGTTCTCGGAGCGTTACAGCAGCGCCTACATCGGGCGCAGCGTGGTGCAGACGATGCGCATGCAGATGTTCGACAAGTACCTGCGCATGGGCACGGACTTCTTCAACCGCGAGTCCTCGGGACACCAGATCGCGCGCATCACCTACACCTCCGAGCAACTGGCGAACGCTTCCACCACCGCCGTCAAGGTCGCCATCACCGACGGCCTGACCGTCATCGGCATGGTCGGCCTGATGTTTTTCACCAATGCCTACCTGACCCTGGCGCTGTTCATCCTGGTGCCGGTGGTGGCGCTGGTGGTGACGGTGGTCAGCCGCCGCTACCGGCGCATCAGCCGCAGCGTGCAGGGCATGATGGGCAAGGTCACCGGCAGCATCGACGAGGCCGTCAACGGCCAGCGCGAGGTGAAGATCTACGGCGGGCAGGAACACGAGAGCCGCCGCTTCGAGGCCATCACCCGGCGCACGCGCCATCTCAACATCAAGGTGGCGACCACCAATGCGCTGTCCTCGTCCACGGTGCAGACGGTGGCCGCCGTGTCGCTGGCCCTGATCGTGTTCATGGCTTCGCGGCCGGACGTGATCGGGCACATCACCTCGGGCGGCTTCACGCGCATGATCGTGGCCATGGGCGCCATCCTGCCGTCGATGAAGCGCCTGGCCACGGTGCAGGCCGGCATCCAGCGCGGCCTGGCCGCGGCCGAGGAACTGTTCGAGGTGCTGGATGCCCCGGACGAGCCGGACACGGGCACGCGGGACCTCCAGCGGGCCCGCGGCGACATCCGTTTCGATGCCGTGGCGATGCGCTATCCCGATGCCCGGGTCGACGCCCTGCGCGGCGTGGACCTGGCCTGCGCCGCGGGCACCATGACCGCGCTGGTCGGGCGCTCGGGCTCGGGCAAGAGCACGCTGGTCAACCTGCTGCCGCGCTTCTACGCCCTGTCGCACGGCGCGATCCTGCTCGACGGGCACGACATCGACGAGTACAGGCTGGCCGACCTGCGCCGGCAGATGGCCTGGGTCGGGCAGTCGGTGGTGCTGTTCGACGACACGGTGGCCAACAACATCGCCTACGGCGAACTGGCCGGCGCCAGCGAGGCGGAGATCGTCGCGGCGGCCGAAGCGGCCAACGCCATGGAGTTCATCCGCGAGCTGCCGGAGGGCATCCACACGCCGATCGGGCAGGGCGGCAACCTGTTGTCCGGCGGCCAGCGCCAGCGCATCGCGATTGCCCGCGCGGTGCTCAAGGACGCGCCGGTCCTGATCCTGGACGAGGCCACCTCGGCGCTGGACACCGAGTCCGAGCGCCTGATCCAGCAGGCCCTGGCGCGCCTGATGCGCGACCGCACCTCGCTGGTCATCGCCCATCGCCTGTCCACCATCGAGCACGCCGACCAGATCGCCGTCATGGACGCCGGCCGCATCGTCGAGCGCGGCACGCATGCCGAACTGATGGCGCTCGGTGGCCACTACGCGGCCCTGCATCGCATGCAGTTCCACGAGCCGGCCGCGCCGCCGCCGACGGACGGCGGCTGAGCGGCGCGCCTCGCATGGCACTGGCCGACTCCCTCGTGCAGCGCTGGTACGCCGGTTCGCCGCGTCCGCTGCTGGCGCGCCCGCTGACCTGGCTGTACCGCGTCGTGGTCGCCGCGCGACGCCGGATGTACCGCCACGGCTGGCTGGCCTCCGAGCGCCTGCCGGTGCCGGTGCTGGTGGTCGGCAACATCACCGTCGGCGGGACCGGCAAGACGCCGCTGGTGATTGCCCTGGCCGAATGCCTGCGCGGGCAGGGATGGCATCCGGGCATTGTCAGCCGCGGTTATGCGGGCAGCCAGGATGTGCCGCGGCGGCTGCCCGAATCACCGGACCCCGCCCGCTTCGGCGACGAGCCCTGCCTGCTCCGCCGGCGTGCCGGCGTGCCGGTGGCGGTGGGCCGTGACCGTCCTGCCGCGGCAAGGCTTCTGCTGGAGGCCGGATGCGACGTGGTGATCGCCGACGACGGCCTGCAGCACTACCGCCTGCAACGCGACGTCGAGATTTGCGTCATCGACGGCGAGCGCCGCCTCGGCAACGGCCTGATGCTGCCGTGCGGCCCGTTGCGCGAGCCGCCCTCGCGCTTGCGGCACGTCGATTTCCGCGTCTGCAACGGCGGCCGCGCGCATGACGGCGAGGTGCCGATGCAACTGCTCGGCGACCGGGCCGTGTGCCTCGCCGGAAGCGGCGGCGAACGCCCCCTGCGGGATTTCGCCGGGCAGAAGGTCCACGCCGTGGCCGGCATCGGCAACCCGGCGCGTTTTTTCGACAGCCTGCGTGCGCAGGG
>CAZBZD010000184.1:0-3881 GCA_964496295.1 uncultured Rhodanobacteraceae bacterium
CGCCACGGGCTGGCTGGCCGGGTTGCGCGATCCGCTGGTGGGACGATCCCTGCGCGCCCTGCATGCCGATCCCTGCCGGCACTGGACGGTGGAAGAACTGGCCCATGCGGTCGCCAGCTCGCGTTCCTGCCTGGCCACGCGTTTTCGCGAGCTGATCGGCGAGGCGCCGATGCATTATCTGGCGCGCCTGCGCATGCAGCTTGCCGCTCGGCACTTGAGCCAGAGCCGTTGCAGCGTGGCCAGCGTTGCCATTGTGGTGGGTTACGATTCCAGCGCGGCGTTCCAGCGTGCGTTCAAGCGCCATTTCGGCGTGCCGCCAGCTACCTGGCGGCGCACGGCACGGCAAGGTATCCGATAACCTCCCGCCGTTCGTGCGGCAACCTGCGCAGCTGCTGCGCCAAACCATGGCGGCCGATCCTGCGGCGCCCGACCGAAGCGTTTGTCCGGCGCCGCGCCCATGGTGAATTCCAGCATCCTGCCCTGCATCAGTTCGGCATGACTGGTCCAGCTTTTCGTCCACGGCTTGCCGTTGCGGGTAACGGACCGGATATGCGGCTTGCCGGAGCCGATGTCGATGTCGGCCTGCTCCAGCAACAGGCTGCCGAACACGCAGTTGGCGCCGACCGCCTTGGCCAGGCGCGACACGGACCAGTCGTCGCAGGCATATTCCAGGATCTTGCTGGCCGACTCCCGGTCCTTGTCGGCATGCGGTTGCCTTGATACGGATGGCATGCCCGCGGCAAGCGACTTCAGAACCACATGTGCAAGCCGGCCACCCACTGCACGTCGGAGACGGCGCGACCTTGTTCCCGGGCCATGTCGGCGGTGGCCCCGAACTGTCGGCTCCAGGCCACGCCGACGTAGGGTGCGAAGCGGCGGCGGATCTCGTAGCGCAGGCGCAGGCCAAGGCTGGCATCGGACAGGCCGGCGCCCACGCCACGGCGCGGGTCGTCCTTGCCGTGGAGGTTGGCCTCGAATTCGGGCTCGAGAATCAGCCGTTGCGTGAACAGGAGTTCGTACGACACCCGGGCCCGCGCTGCCGTGCGCCCGGAAGGGCCAAGGTACAGCGTGGCAGCGACATCGAGGAAGTACGGTGCCAGGCCCTCGACGCCGGCGGCAAGCCAGTTGCGCGCCGGCCCCGGCCCCAGGTCATGGCGGATGCCGAGCTGCGTGTTCCAGAAGGCCGATGCGGCATGGCTCCACAGCAATTCGACGTCGCCGCCCTCGATGCCGTCATCGCCGCGTTCGCCTTCGCTGCGCAGCCACAGCCTGTCGATGTCGCCGCCATACCAGCCTTGCAGCTCCCAGCGTTGCCCGTTGCCGTGGCGCCCGTGGAAAGCTTCCAGGCGATCGAGGCGCAGCGTGCCGAGCACCGTCCCGCTGCCCATGTCCATGCCGGGCATGGACCCGCTGGCCACGCCATCGGAATAGTCGGGGCTGCGGGCCTTGTTCGTCGGCACGGCCTGCATCGGCATGTGCATTGCCTGCGCCGCCCGCTCTTCCCGGGAATGATCCCGCATGGCGCCGTGCCCGACGGGTGCCGGACGCGGCGACGTCCGGGTGCTTGCCGCCGGCACCGGCATGGACGACATGGTTTCGTGATGCATGCCGTGGTCATGCGTGCCGGATGACTGCGCCCTTCCCGCCAGCGGCCAGGCCACGAGCAGGCACAAGGCCAGCCGGGCACCCGTGCACGAGTTCAAGACACCACCACTTCGCGGAACATGCCCGCATCCATGTGGTACAGCATGTGGCAGTGGTATGCCCAGTGCCCCGGGGCATCGGCAGTGACGCCGTAGGTGACGCGCTGCGCGGGTTGCACGTTGACGGTGTGTTTGCGGGCCTGGAATTGTCCACCGGGGCTTTCCAGCTCGCTCCACATGCCGTGCAGGTGGATGGGGTGGTTCATCATGGTGTCGTTGCACAACACCACACGCAGGCGCTCGCCGGCACGAAAGTGCACGGGTTTGGCGTCGGCGTACTTGATGCCGTCGAACGACCACATGTAGCGGCTCATGTTGCCGGTCAGGTGCAGCTCGATCTCGCGCGAAGGCCCGCGTGGGTCGATGGAACCGCCGATGGTGTGCAGGTCGGCGTAGGTGAGCACGCGGCGACCGTTGTGCCGCAGGCCCGTACCGGGATCGTCCAGATTGGTGCGCGGATAGTCCACGTGCATGTCGACGCCGGGATTGTGGTATTCGCTGCGGGCATGGTTTGCCTTGACCATCGATGCGTGATCCATGGACATGTCATCCATGCCCGTCATGTGCATGTCGTGCATGCCCGACATCCCGTCGCCCTGGGCCATCGCGCCCATCATGTCGACCATGTCCAGGCGCGACCGCGGATCCATCGCCGGCACCGGCGCCGACATGTCCGGATGCGGTGTCAGCGTGCCGCGGGCGTAGCCGGAACGGTCGATGGCCTGGGCGAAGATGCACCAGGCGCGGTCGTCCGACGGTTCGACGATGACGTCGTACGTCTCCGCCACCGCGATGCGGAATTCGTCCACGCCGACCGGGTCCACGTCCTGCCCGTCGGCACCGACCACGGTCATTTTCAGGCCCGGGATGCGCACGTCGAAGATGGTCATGGACGAGCCGTTGATGAAGCGCAGCCTCACCTTCTCGCCGCGCTTGAACAGCCCGGTCCAGTTGCCGGCCGGCGCCTGGCCGTTCATCAGGTAGGTGTAGGCATGGCCGGTGACATCGGAGAGATCCGACGGGCTCATGCGCATCCGGTTCCACATGCGGTGTTTGTCGAGCGCCTTGTCCCACCCCAGCTTGCGCACGTCGGCCACGAATTCGGGGAACGTGGGCTCGGCGTAGTTGTAGTAGTCGCCCTGCTTTTTCAGCATGGCGAAGATGTGCGCGGGATCGTCGTCACTCCAGTCGTTCAGCATCACCACGTAGTCGCGGTCGGCCGGATGGCGCTCGCCCGCGGCCGGCTCGATCACCAGCGGGCCGTACAGGCCGACCTGCTCCTGGAAGCCGGAATGGCTGTGGTACCAGTAGGTGCCGCTCTGCCTGACCGGAAAGCGATAGGTGAAGGTTTTGCCGGGTGCGATGCCGGGAAAGCTGATGCCGGGCACGCCGTCCATGTCGAACGGCAGCAGGATGCCGTGCCAGTGGATGGAGGTGGGCGTGTCCAGGCGGTTGGTGACGCGCAAGGTGACGGTGTCGCCCTCCTTCCAGCGCAACAGCGGGCCGGGCACGCCGCCATTGACGGTGACGGCCATGCGCTGCTTGCCCGTGTAGTTGACCGGCGTGCGGTCGATGGCCAGGTCGAAGCGGGTCCCGGGACGCGGGCGTCCTCCCTCGTACCGCGCTTGCGCCCAGGCCTTCCCCGGCAACACGAGTCCGAATCCGGCAGCGGCGCCGCCCAGGGCCAGGCCTTGCACGAAGCGTCGTCGAGAAGGGTCGAATGGGGGCATGATCGAGGGGAAAACCGGGGGGACGGAAAGTTGAGGCTACCCAAGCCCGGAACCCTTGGCAACGCTGGAGGCGGGTCGAGTGTTAATCTGGAAAACATGTACGACGAACATGCCATCCACACCATCGACACCGGTTTCCAGCGGCCCCGTTTCGACGCCGCCTACCTGGTGGTCGAAAACGGGCGCGGCGCCTTCATCGACTGCGGCACCAACCATTCGCGGCCACGGATGATGCAGGCGCTGGCCGATGCCGGGCTGGCGGCCGGGGATGTCGACTGGCTGGTCCTCACCCACGTGCACCTGGACCATGCCGGCGGCGCCGGCGAGCTGATGGCGCACCTGCCCAATGCCCGGCTGGTGGTGCACCCGCGTGGCGCCCGGCACATGATCGATCCGTCGAAACTGTGGGCCGGTGCCACGGCGGTCTACGGCGAGGAAGAGATGCGCC
>CAZBZD010000185.1:0-3871 GCA_964496295.1 uncultured Rhodanobacteraceae bacterium
GCATCAGGTTGCCGACGTCGTCGTCGGCCCAGATGTAGGTCTGCAGGTCGATCGACTTGCGCGCGGCGCGGATCAGGCTCAGGCGTGCGGCCAGCGCGTTCTCGCCGTGGTCGAGCAGGGTCACGTAATGCACCGGCCGGTCCGGCGTGGAGGCGGCCGTGGCCTGGCGCGCCTGGCGCATGAACGGCGACGGCTGCGCGCAATGGTCGGCCTGCGTGCAGGTCGACTGCGTCGGCCATGCCGCGGCGACCACGGTGTCGGCCTTGCGGATCTGCTGGCGCGAAAGCGCGCATCCCGACAGGGCGGCCAGGACCGCCATCAGGCATGCGGCCCGCAGCAAACGGGCGGAACTCGGGAACATGCCGTGCATGATAAGGGGTGCGGCCCGCATCCGGCATCAACGCGGCGTGAGCCGGATCACCAGGTTCAGTTGCACCTGGTCGGAGACGAGCGTGCCGTGTCCGGTGATGCCGAAGCGACTGCGCCGGACGCTGCCGTGCAGGCGCAGCGTGCAGGGCGTGGTCTCCGGCCGCAGGCAGCGCGACGGCTGCACGCTGAACATCACCGGGCGGCTCACGCCGTGCATGTCGAGCAGGCCGCGCAGCGTGCCGCCGTGGCGCAGCAGGTACGGCCCCACCGGCGCGGACACGAAGCGGATGCGGGGATGGTTCGCGGCATCCAGGAAGGCGGGGCCGAGCAGCATCCCGCGGAACCGCGGCTGGCGCATGCGCGCGCTGTGCACGTCGATCCACGCGTGCACCACGCCCTGGCGCAGGCGCGGCGACCAGTCGAGGTTGCCGCGGAGCGCCTCGAAGCGGCCGCGCACGTGCCTGAACCAGAGCAGGCGCACGCTGAAGGCGGCGTACGAGGACGGCGCGATGGCGACCACGTCGGCGCGGCCCGGCAGTGCCGTCGCGCCCCACGCCAGGGCGACCGCGACCGGCAGGCAGGCGGCGTGGCGGGCGCGGCGCGGCATGCGCATGGGCTCAGTGCGTGTGGAAGGCGAGCAGGCTTCCGTTGCCGGGTTCGATCGGGCCGTCCAGGCGGATGTGCGCGAGCGCGGACGAGGGCATGCCGCGGAAATCCGGCGAGCGGCCCTGGCACAACAAGGCCACCAGGTGCTCCAGCCCCGGGTTGTGGCCCACCAGCAGCACGCAGGCCGCCTCGGCGTGGCTGTCGAGCAGGGCCATCAGCGTGCCCGGCGTGGCCTCGTAGATGGCGTCCACGATGGTGACGGGCGGCGCCGCCGGAGCCAGCGCTTCGAGCACCCGCGCGGCGGTCGCGCGGGTGCGCGTGGCTGGCGAGCACAGTACGCGGTCCGGGCGCGGCGCGTGTCGCGACAGCCACTGGCCGGTGGCATCGGCCTGGGCGCGGCCGCGGGCGCTCAGCGGACGCTCGGTGTCGTCGACGCCCGCGGTGGCGGGCTCCGCCTGCGCGTGGCGCAAAACCAGCAGATCGTGCATGGTCAGGTGTTCCGCTTGAGCCAGTTGAGTGTGCGCCGCCAGTCGCGCTGGTGGCTGCGCACGTATTCGGAGTGGTAGTCGAAGATGCCCTTGCCGAGCCCCGACAGCAGCACGTAGGCCTGGCTGTCGCGGATGTGGCCGGCGACCGGGAAGCGCAACTGGCGCAACTCGACGAGCATCTCCTGGCTGGCGCGCGTCCACGGTTTCAGGCGGTTGGCCACCATCGCCACCGGCAGCTTGCCGCGGCGGATGCGGCCGACCGTGGCCAGGCGCTCGGTGAAGGCCACGCCGGCGTCGAAATCGAACACCGAGGGCAGCACCGGCACCAGCACCGCGTCGGCGTGTTCGAGCAGGGGTTCGAGCATGCGGTCCTGGATGCCCGCGGGACTGTCGATCAGCAGCACGTCGGTGTCGGGCGGCACCTTGTCGAACGTGCTCTGGCGTGCGCCTTCCAGGCCCAGCACGCCGGGCAGCGTGTCCGGCCGGCGCGCGCACCAGGCCAGGCTGGAGCCTTGCGGATCGGCGTCGACCACGGTCACGTTGCGGCCCTTGCAGGCATGGCAGACCGCCAGGTTGGTCACCAGGGTGCTCTTGCCGCATCCCCCCTTGCTGCTTGCCACCAGAACCGTCTGCATCGGCATCTCCCCGGGCGCGAAGGTGGAGCCAGCGTACTACACGGCCGCAAGCCTTTGGTAGGAGCCGGCCCCGCGGGCGATTGTCCGAACTGCCGATGATCCGGCCGGCCGGATCCTACGGGGTGTCGGACCCGTGTCCGGACTTCCAGCCGGCCGGGGCATCCACGGGAATGTCCGCGGCGCGCAGGGCGGCCAGGATCAGGCTCATGCGCGTGCCGCCGTGGCGGGCCAGGTCGAGCATGGACCTGGCCAGTTCGGGCCGCTGCTGGGTTTCCAGCGCGAGCTTGCCGAAGTTGTGGACCTGCCAGGTCAGGTTGCGGCGCGCGTTGGCGGCCTGCTGGCGGGTCTGCTCGTCGGCGGCCAGCGTTTCCTGCAGGTGCAGGCCCAGCGAGCGCGCCAGCGGGGAGCTGCCCCAGACCAGGGTCCTGGCCAGCGCCAGGCATTGCCGGCGCAGCGGGCTGTCGTCCTCGCTGTCCTGGCACAGGCGGGCGGCGGCCTGGAACCCCGGCAGGGGGCGGAAGCCGTCGAGGCCGAGTACCAGCAGCGCGCGCACGCCGGCGGCGCTGTTGGCCGCGCCGTCCTTGCCGTAGAGGCCGGCCGGGGGCGGCAGGGCATCGGCGGCTTTGGCCAGGGCCGCCAGGCTGACGCCGGCGTAGTCGTCGTAGCGGGAGGCCTTGGCGGCCTTTGCCAGGGCCGCCTTTTCGGCCTCCTCGTCACCCTTGCGCGCGGCCTGGCCCAGCACCATCAGCCATACGGCGGCATTGTCCGCGGCCTGCGTCCTGAGCGTGTCCAGCGCCCCGGCATTCGGGCAGGTGCCGACCTCGGCATCGCAATCGAGCAACTGCGCCCAGGCGACGCCCGGGCCGGCATCGTCGGCCTTCGCCGCGCGCGTCACCAGGGCATGGAAACTGATGTAGTCGGGCGGGTCCGGCAGGGTCCGCGCGAGCAGGGCGGCGCCCAGCAGGGGCCCGGCTTCGCTGCGCAGGGCCAGCACGTTGACCAGGTCGCGCTGGAACCGGATCATGGGCGACGTCGATGCCGCGTGGCCGGCGGGTGCCGGCGCAGCCGCATGCACGCCGGCCGCGGACAGGATCGACAGGCCCAGGCTCAGGGCAAAGGCGATGGATCGGCGCATGGATGACCTCCGTGGAATTGCCGCCGCAGGGCACCCCAGCATAATCGCGTTGCGTGAAGATGGCCTGAGTCGACGGATGCCGCGTGCGCGGTGGCAAGCCGGAGGCTTGTTACACTGGCGGCCGGGCGCCGGGGGAATCGTCTGCTAGCGCGAGTCCGGCTCATGCACCTACCGACATCACTGACGGCCGAAGGCCTGTTGCCCATCCTCATCGGCTGGCTCACCCTGGCCCTGGTCAACGCGGGCCTGGCACAGGGCAAGCACCGGCGCGGCCTGGTGTGGTTCGCGCTGTCGTTGCCGTTCGGGCCGTTGGCCACGCTGGTCCTGGTGAGCCTGCCCAGGGCGCGGCAGAAGCTTTTCTGAGCACCGATATCGCGTAGGGCGGGCACTGCCCGCCGAATAGTGCCACGCATGCACGAGGCTTCCATGGCGGGCAGTGCCCGCCCTACCCGTTTTTACTCGCCCAGCGCCTCGCGCATGAACTGTGGCAGGGCCAGCGCTCCCCTGTGGGTATCGGCGTTGTAGTAGCGGGTCGGAAAGCCCTTGGTGGCGGCGCCGCGCTCGCGGAAGTCGGCGAGGTCGGCGCCCTTGCGCGCCATGGTGCAGCTCCACCAGCCGGTCGGGTAGCACGGCTGCGG
>CAZBZD010000186.1:0-3859 GCA_964496295.1 uncultured Rhodanobacteraceae bacterium
TGCTGCTGGCGCATTTCGGCATCGCCGTGTTCCTGGCCGGCGTGCTGCTGAGCGAATCGCTGAGCGTGCAGAGCGACGTGCGCATGGCGCCCGGCCAGGCCCGCGAGGTGGGCGGCTACACGTTCCGTTTCGACGGCGTCAGGCACAGGCAGGGCCCCAACTGGACCGCCGAACAGGGCACGCTGACCGTGTTCGACGACGACGGCGACCAGGTCGCCGTGCTGCACCCGCAGAAGCGCACCTACCCGCGCGGACAGGTGCAGACCGAGGCCTCGGTGGACCCCGGCATCACGCGCGACCTGTACACCGCGCTGGGTGAACCGCTGGATGGCGGCGCCTGGTCGGTGCGCATCTACTACAAGCCCTTCGTGCGCTGGATCTGGGGCGGCGGCATCCTGATGATGCTGGGCGGCTTCACCGCCGCGGCCGACCGCCGTTTCCGCATGCGCAAGGCCGGCGCCACCGGACAGGCGACGACTTCCCTGCCGCACGGTCCGCCGCGCGAGGCCGGCCGCGACGCGGAGGCTTCCGCGTGAGCCGCACCAGCCGCCTGCTGCCGCTGGTCGTCTTCGCGCTGCTGGTCGCCCTGCTCGGCTTCGGCATCTGGTGGAATACCCGCCACGCGCCGCGCGAGGTGCCCTCGCCGCTGATCGGCAAGCCGGCCCCCGCCTTCGACCTGCCGCGCCTGGACGACCCGGCGAAACACGTCAGCAAGGCCGACATGCTGGGCAAGCCCTACCTGATCAACGTGTTCGCCAGCTGGTGCTTCGCCTGCGGCGAGGAACACCCGGTGCTGATGGCCTGGTCCCCGCGCCTGGGCGTGCCGCTGGTCGGCTACAACTACAAGGACGAGCCCCTCGACGCCAGGGCCTGGCTGGAACGCCACGGCAACCCCTACCACCTGGTGATCGCCGACCGCAGCGGCCGTACCGCGATCGACTTCGGCGTCTACGGCGCGCCGGAAACCTACCTGATCGACGCCCGCGGCATCATCCGCTACAAGCACATCGGCCCGCTCACGCCGGACATCATCCGCAACCAGATCGTGCCCAGGATCGCGACCCTGAAGCAGGAGTCCGGATCATGACCCGCCGCGCACGCAGATCCTTCGCCACGCGGCTCCTAGCCGGCCTCGGCGTGCTGGCACTGCTGCTGGCCATGGCCCCCGGCGCCGCGCGCGCGCAGGAAGCCGTCGACCCCCTGCCGTTCAAGAACCACGCCCAGGAAGTGCGCTTCCAGAAACTCACCCGCCAGTTGCGCTGCCTGGTCTGCCAGGACGAAAGCCTGGCCGCATCCAATGCCGAACTGGCGAAGCAGATGCGCCACATCGTCTTCCGGCAGATGCAGAAAGGCTGGAGCGACGAACAGATCAAGCAGTACCTGGTGGAGCGCTACTCCGCCTACGTGCTGTACAAACCGCCGCTCAGGCCGTCGACCTGGCTGTTGTGGTTCGGACCGGGCATCATCCTGCTGATCGGTGCGGGGGTGGTGTTCGTCACCGTGCGCAAGCGCCGCGCCGAACACGTGCCGGAGCCGGACGACGCGGACGACGACGACTGGTGAACGCACGCGGTCGTGTCGACAAGAACAATGAAAATTCAATGTACTGAGACTGCATGTTGACTGTTTTCTACATCATCGCCGCCCTCATGATCATCGCCGCGCTGGCGCTGGTGGTGCTGCCCATGGTCCGCCGCGGCCGCCAGTGCGGGCGCCCGCGCGGCGTGTTCGGGCTGTCGCTGGTGCTGGCCTTCGTCCTGCCGCTGTCGGCCGTCGGCGTGTACGCGCTGGTGGGCGAGCCCGGCGCCGTGCTCGCCAAGGTGCGCAAGGCGCCTCCCGAGATGAGCGTCGACCAGGCCATCGCCCAGCTCAGGCAACGCCTGAAGAAATCCCCCGACGACCTGCAGGGCTGGCTGCTGCTGGCCCGCTCCTACACGATCATGAAGCAGCCGGCCGACGCGCGCGACGCCTACGCGCACGCGCTCACCCTGGCTCCCGACAACGCCGACATCCTGGTGGCCTGGGTCGAGGCCGACTCCCTGGCGCGCACGGACCACCTGATCGAGGGCACCGCGCGCAAGCGCCTGCAGAAGGCGCTCCGGATCGACCCGCACAACCAGCGCGGCCTCTGGCTGATGGGCATCAGCGACTACCAGGCCGGCCACTTCGCGGACGCCGTGCTCACCTGGCGCCGCCTGCAGGTGCTGCTCAAGCCCGACGGCGACGTCGCCAACGCCGTCACCCGCCAGATCGCCATGGCCAATGCCCGCGCCGCCGGCAAGTCCCAGGCCGAGGCCGAGGCGCTGCTGAAGGCGCCCGCATCCCGGTAGGCACCGGGCCCGCGTGATGCGCGACGGGCCCGGCAATCATTCCCTGCAAACCGCGCCGGACCGGCACCCCGGTCGAGGCGCGCCCACGGCCCGAGGTGTCCGTGGAGCGTCGACCGCCTCCGCCAGAATCGGCGCGGATCGTCGAAGACCTTTACAGAAACCCGGGGTTTTCACGACGGCGCCCGGCTCAAGATGCCGTGAAAACAACACGTTGCGTCCTTGGCACACAACATGCAGAGGAGACTTCCGCAAGCCGACTGCGCGAGCGATTGCCTTGCTCCCGTACTCCGCGGAGAGAAGAGGTGAAGACCATGAACAACCGCAACAAGGGCCGCATGAAAACCGCGCTGCTGGCGATCTGCGCGATACTGGCACCGCTGGCGTTCGCCACCCACGCCCATGCCACCGTGGTCAGGATCCACTTCAGCGGGCCGGCCGGCAGCGGCTACGCCGACCTGACGCTCGCGAACGATCCCGACGCCAACCCGGCTTACCCCGACCCGGGCGATCCCGCCCCCGCGACCCGTTACGATCCGGCCGGCGTGCTGAGCATCACCGCTGCCACCGGCAGCTTCAACCACCACGCCATCACGGGTGTGCGGCCGCTCAACGACGCGCCTCTGCCACCACCCCCCGTCGGACCGGAATACCTCCCCGAAAGCTACAGCTTCATCACGATTCCGGGAGTCGGAGACGGCGACGGGGTTTCCTACGACAACCTGTTCTACCCGGACGGATCGACCAGGGTCTGCCTCGGCATCGACCCGTCCGGCAACACGTTTCCCAAGTATCCGTTTTCCGGCGGTTTCCTGGACATCTTCGGGATCATGTTCATGCTCGACAACGACCAGATGGTGGACCTGTGGAGCCTGGGCATGATTCCCCCGGGAAGCGCAGGCTACCCGCCCGCGGGCGGGTTGCTGTACGGCATGAAGGTCTTCCAGCCGACGGGTGGCAGCTATACGGTGCTGGCCTCGTCGCTCGCGACCGCGTCCGTGCCGGAACCGGGCTTCGCGTGGTTGTTCGGCGCGGGCGTGGCCGGCCTGCTTGCCTGGCGCCGCTCGACCGGGAAAAGACGCCTCCGGCGCCACGGCTGAAACCCCTTCCACGGCCCGCCCGCCCCGCTTTCCGACCGGCGGCCTGCACGCGGATGCAACCCTCCGGTTGCGCCGCCGGCCCGCGCGGTAGAATGCCTGCGGGACACGCGGACCGGTACCATGGACCCAGAGCTGCAACGGGGGTTTCGCCTTCTCGATCGCGAGGTCTTTCCGGAACAGAACCGGATTGCCGGCGACGGGAAGGATGTCCACGTCGTGCCCACGACCATGGCGGTGCTGGTGTGCCTGGCCGAGCATCCGGACGAAGTCCTCAGCCGCGCGTTCCTGGACCGCCGGGTGTGGTGCCACCGCGTGGTGACCGACCACGCGCTCACCAACTGCATTTCCGAATTGCGGCGCGCGCTCGGCGACACGCGCGAAAAACCGCGTTTCATCGAAACGGTACCCAAGCGCGGCTACCGGCTGATCGCG
>CAZBZD010000187.1:0-3818 GCA_964496295.1 uncultured Rhodanobacteraceae bacterium
GGAATATGACGAGCGGAGATGCGCGAGGGTTCGCGAAGCGGGCCGCGCGCAGCGCGGCTGAACCCCCCTTTCAGACAAAACCGTAGGTCGGGTCATGACCCGACATCCTGTCGGGTTGATGAAGCCAACCCGACCTACTGGGAAGATACCCGGAACCCGGGAGCGCACCCGCAGGGCGCTGTCTGCCGGGGTGGTTTTCTTTTACTTCGGGCTTCCTGCCCTCCGCCCTTCGGGCCGGCTTCGCCGTTCAAACGCGTTCCTGACGCGTTTGTGGTTCGCAAGCAAAGAAACGAACGAGCGCCCGCAGGGCGCGATACCGCCGCCGCACGGCGGCAAACAAGCTCCCTGGCGATCAGCCAGTCCACAACACACGCAAAAAAGCCGGCCACAGGGGCCGGCTTTCCGACACACTCGCGATGGCGCGCGGGATCAGCCCAGCGCGTGGATCGCGGCGTTCAGGCGGCTCTTGTGGCGAGCGGCCTTGTTCTTGTGGATCAGGCCGCGCGAGGCCTGGCGATCCAGCAGCGGCACGACGGCCTGGTAGGCTTCGGTGGCGGCCGCCTTGTCGCCGGCCTCGATCGCCTTGACGACCTTCTTCAGCGCGGTGCGCACCATGGAACGGGCGCTGGCGTTGCGCTGGCGGTTCTGCTCCGACTGGCGCGCGCGCTTCTTCGCGGACTTGATGTTGGCCAAGGGATGACTCCGGAATGCGTTGAGTGTGGAAAAGAGCGCAATTATGATCCTCCTGGCGAGTCGAGTCAATGGGTTGCGGGCGCTTTTGCCCGGCTTTCCGGGGGCCGTGGTGCGTGCCGTATCCGTTGCGCGGACTCTCCCTTATCCTTGCCCGATGCCTCCTTGCTGCGAGTCCACGGCCCCGTGAAGAAACCGACGCTGCTGCGCGGGCTGCTGTCGTTCAGCTCGATGACCATGATTTCGCGCGTGCTGGGCCTGGCGCGCGACATCGCCATCAACGCCACGTTCGGCGCCACGGCGGCCACCGACGCCTTCTGGGTGGCCTTCCGCATTCCCAATTTCATGCGCCGGCTGTTTGCCGAGGGCTCGTTCTCGACCGCCTTCGTGCCGGTGTTCACCGAGGTCAAGGAAACGCGCAGCCCCGAAGAACTGCGCGAGCTGGTGGCGCGCGTGTCCGGCACGCTGGGCGCGGTGCTGCTGGTGGTGGTGGCGCTGGGACTGATTTTCGCGCCGCAGGTGGTGACGGTGTTCGCGCCCGGCTACATCGACCAGCCGGACGACCTGGCGCTGACCACGGGCCTGTTGCGGCTGACGTTCCCGTTCCTGTGGTGCGTGTCGATCGTGGCGCTGATGGCCGGGGTGCTGAACAGCCTGCACCGTTTCGCCATGCCGGCGCTGACGCCGGTGATCCTGAACCTGTGCATGATCGCCGGCGCGCTGTGGCTGGCGCCGCGCCTGCACACGCCGATCATGGCGCTGGGCTGGGCGATCCTGGTGGCGGGCGTCCTGCAGATCGTGTTCCTGCTGCCGTCGATGCGCAATCTGAAGCTGCTGCCGTGGCCGCGCTGGGGCTGGCGCCACGCCGGGGTGCGCAAGATCATGCGCCTGATGGGGCCGACCCTGCTGGGTTCCTCGGTGGCGCAGATCAACCTGCTGCTGGACACGGTGCTGGCCTCGCTGCTGGTCACCGGCTCGCAGACCTGGGTGGCACAGTCGGTGCGTTTCCTGGAACTGCCGCTGGGCGTGTTCGCGGTGGCGCTGGGCACGGTGATCCTGCCGGCGCTGTCGCGACGCCACGTGGGCACGGACCGGGAGGGTTTTTCGCAGGCGCTGGACTGGGGCCTGCGCATGGCCCTGCTGATCGCGTTGCCGGCGATGGTGGCGCTGTGGTTCCTGGCCACGCCGCTGGTGGCGACGCTGTTCCAGCACGGCCGCTTCACGGCTTTCGACACGCACATGACCACGCTGTCGATCCTGGCTTTCGTGTCGGGCCTGCCGGCCTATGCGCTGGTCAAGGTGCTGCTGCCGGCGTTTTATGCGCGCCAGGACACGAAGACGCCGGTGCGCGCGGCGATCGTCGCGCTGGTGGCCAACATGGTGTTCAACGTCGGCTTCATCCTGCTGCTGTTCGACTGGTGGGCGCCGGCCGGAGTGCGCGGCCTGCCCGTTCTGGAGGGCATCGCACGGGTGCCGGGCCTGCACATGGCGCTGGGCATCGCGGGGGCCTTGTCGTCGTACCTCAACTGCCTGTTGCTGTGGGTGTGGCTGAAACGGGCCGGCGTGTACCAGCGCCAGGCCGGCTGGGCGCGGCACCTGGGCCGGGTGCTGCTGGCCTGTGCGGCGATGGCCGGGGTGCTGGGGCTGGGCATGCATGCGTGGTCGCACTGGACGACGGTGGGGCTCTGGTCGCGGATCTGGCATCTGGCCGTGCTGGTGGCTGCCGGCGGGCTGGTTTATGCCGGCGTGTTGCTCGCCGCCGGGTTCCGTCCGCGCGAGTTGCGCGGGCCGGTGGATGTCTGAAGGCGGCATGGATGGTCCGGGACAGGCGAGCCGCGGGGCTTCGGGTTTCGGCCTGATCGCCCTGGTCGGCCTGCTGACGGCCGTGGGGCCGCTGTCGATCGACATGTACCTGCCCAGCCTGCCGGCCATCGCCGGCGAACTGGGTGTTTCGTCCGCGGCGGTGCAGCAGAGCGTCAGTGCGTTTTTCCTGGGGCTGGCGGCAGGGCAACTGGTGTACGGGCCGCTGTCGGACCGCTTCGGGCGGCGTCCGGCGCTGCTGCTCGGTTTCGGGCTGTACCTGCTGGCCAGCCTGGCATGCGCCACCGCCGGCAGCGTGCACGTGCTGATCGCCGCGCGCGCGGCGCAGGGTTTCGGGGCTGCCGCCACGCCCGCGGCGGGTCGGGCCGTGGTGCGTGATCGCTGGAAGGGCGACGAGGCGGCGCGTGCCATGTCGTTCGTGATCATGGTGATGGGCGTGGCGCCGCTGCTGGCGCCGCTGCTGGGCGGGCAGATCCTGGCCTGGCTGGGCTGGCGCGCGATCTTCTGGATGCTGGCCGGGTTCGCGCTGCTGTCGCTGCTGCTGGTCGGGTTCGCGTTGCCGGAGACGCATGGCCCGGAACGGCGCCGGGGCACGCGCATGGTCGCGGTCTACCGGGCCTACGGCACGTTGCTGGCCGATGCGCGCATACGCTGGTATCTGCTCTGCGGCGGGCTGGTCTATGCCTCGATGTTCGCCTACATCACCGGTGCGCCGGCCGTGTACATCCGCATTTTCGGCGTGGACCCGCAATATTTCGGCCTGTATTTCGGCCTCAACGTGGTCGGCATGCTGATCGGCAATTACGCGAACGGGCGGCTGGTCATCCGTTTCGGCTATCGCCGCCTGCTGGGCACGGGGGCCGCCGTGTCGCTGCTGGCCACGCTGGTGCTGCTGGGTTGCGCGCTGGCGGGCTTCGGCGGGCTGGCGGTCGTGGTCGCCACGCTGTTTTTCGCGGTCGGCGCGGTGGGCATGGTCGGCGCCAATGCCGTCGCCGGCATGCTCGATCTCTACCCGCGCCATGCCGGCGCGGCCTCGGCCCTGTTCGGCGTGGCGCAATACGGACTGGGCGCCGTGGCGGGTGCGGCCGTGGGGGCGTTGTATGCGGGCACGCCGGTGGCCATGGGCGGGGTCATGGCGGCGGCGGGCATGGGTGCCTGTGCCGCCTACCGCCGGCTGCGCCGGGACTCCCGGATCACCGGAATGGCCATATGACGGCGTCCTGAGCCCCGCTATACTGGCCAGATGACTGAGGTTTTCCGGGATGTCGCAGGGCCGTGCCTGGCCCCGTACGGCAGCGTCGTCGCCG
>CAZBZD010000188.1:0-3792 GCA_964496295.1 uncultured Rhodanobacteraceae bacterium
TGGCTAAAAGCGGAAAAGCATGATTTCCGAGGCGTGAACGTTGGCCTTTTACGGGTCCCGGGTCCCGGGTTCCGGGTCCCGGTGCTCAAGGAGTCATGCGGGAAATTTGCGAGTGCGAGGCTGTTGGCTGGCATGGGGCTAAAAGCTGAAGAGCATGATTTCCGGAGCGTGTACGTCGGTTTTTTACGGGTCCCGGGTCCCGGGTCCCGGGTCCCGCTGTTCGGAACCCGCCATCCTGGCCTCGACCGCATCGAACAATTGTCCCGCAATGTTAAGGCCAAATTGCGCATCCAGTTCACGGATGCAGGTCGGCGAGGTGACGTTGATTTCGGTCAGCCAGTCGCCGATCACGTCCAGGCCGACGAACAGCAGGCCGCGCCGGCGCAGGTCCGGGGCCACCTGCTCGACGATCCAGCGGTCGCGTTCGGAAAGCGGCACGCCCTCGCCGCGGCCGCCGGCGGCCAGGTTGCCGCGGAACTCGCCCCGGCGCGGGATGCGCGCCAGGGCGTAGGGCACCGGTTCGCCGTCGACCAGCAGGATGCGCTTGTCGCCGGCGCTGATGGCGGGGATGAATTTCTGCGCCATCACGAAGCAGCCCTCGCCGCCGAGCAGGGTTTCCAGCATGGAGTTGAGGTTGGTGTCGCCGGCACGCACGCGGAAGATGCCACGTCCGCCCATGCCGTCCAGCGGCTTGAGCACGATTTCCTCGTGGGCTGCCGCGAAGCGGCGCAGTTCGTCGGCATCGCGCGCCACCAGCGTCGGCGGGATGCATTGCGGAAACTGCAGGGCGTAAAGCTTTTCGTTGCAGTCGCGCAGCGCGCGCGGCGTGTTGACCACCAGCGGCGCCTTGCGGCCCGAGGTGACGTGCTGCGTCAGTTCCAGCACCAGGGTGTCGTGCCGGAACCGGGTGTCCACGGGCGGGTCCTTGCGCGCCAGCACGACATCCATCTCGTCGAGCCGGCGCCACTCGCCCGGACCCAGGGTGAACCAGTCCGCGGGGTCGTCGCGCACGGTCACCGGTTGCAGCCAGCCCCAGGGCACGCCGTCGCGCAGCGCCAGCCCGCCCTGCTGCAGGTAGTAGGGGGCGTGGCCGCGGCGCTGCGCCTCCAGAAGCATGGCGAACGTGGAGTCCTTGGCCACCTTGACGGTTTCGATGGGATCCATCAGGACGGCGATGGCAAGATTCATGCTTGATTCTCCGGAAGGGCGGGTGACGGTCACGGGACAGCGTGTTCCGGTCCCCGCAGGCAGCTACAGGACACAGATTCAGCTTGACATGCTTGACAGCTTTGATAAACAGGCGCTAAACCACCTATCATGGTGGAACACAGGGGCAGGGCAGCTTTGTTTTTTCGAATGGGGATTCCCCGCCGGCGACTGCGGGTGACGGGAGGTGCGGCATGGGTCTTTCGTCCGTGCGGGTTGCTGCAAACCCAGAGGGGCAGTACGTGAACGACACAGTAAACGGCAACAGCCTGGCCGGGCTGCGAGTGATGGTCATCGACGATTCCAAGACCATCCGGCGCACGGCGGAAACGCTGTTGAAGAAAGTAGGCTGCGACGTGCTGACGGCTGTCGACGGCTTCGAGGCGCTGGCCAAGATCAGCGACCAGAAGCCGCAGCTGATTTTCGTCGACATCATGATGCCCAGGCTGGACGGCTACCAGACCTGCGCGTTGATCAAGAACAACAAGCAGTTCAGCGCCACCCCGGTGATCATGCTCAGCTCCAAGGACGGCCTGTTCGACAAGGCCCGTGGACGCATCGTCGGGGCCGAGCAATACCTGACCAAACCTTTCACGCGCGACGAGTTGCTGGGTTCCATCCGCCAGTACGCCCGGACTGCCTGAAATCTTTCCCGGATCATCCATGGCGCACATTCTCATCATCGACGACTCCCCCACCGACGTCCGCGTTTTCACCACGCTGCTGGAAAAGGCGGGGCACACGGTCGCCAGTGCCGGCAACGCCGAGGACGGCATCGAGCAGGTTCGCAACGAGCAGCCGGACGCCATCATCATGGACGTGATCATGCCCGGCATGAACGGCTTCCAGGCCACGCGCACCCTGAGCCGCGACCCGAAGACGAAGGACGTGCCGATTCTCATCATCACCACCAAGTCGATGGAAACCGACCGCGTGTGGGGGCTGCGCCAGGGCGCGCGCGACTTCATCACCAAGCCGATCAGCGAGAAGGATTTCCTGTCCCGCATCGACAAGCTGCTGCCAGGAGCCGCATGAGAACGTCATGAATGCCGCAATCGCCACACCT
Organism: uncultured Rhodanobacteraceae bacterium; assembly: GCA_964496295.1. Taxonomy (GTDB): domain Bacteria; phylum Pseudomonadota; class Gammaproteobacteria; order Xanthomonadales; family Rhodanobacteraceae; genus Oleiagrimonas. The sequence continues at coordinate 2,273 of CAZBZD010000188.1, forward strand.
TTCGAATCGCTGGCCGAATACGAGCGGCTCAGCATGGAGCACGAGGCCGGCGAGCCGGAGCGGATCGAGACGCCCGGCCTGTGGCGCGGCATCGGTTTCCGCGTCGGCGAACGGCTGCTGGCCAGCCGCATCGAGGAAATCGACGAACTGCTGGTTCCGCAACCGTTGACCGTCGTGCCCGGCACGCAGTCGTGGCTGCTGGGCATCGCCAACGTGCGCGGCAACCTGATGCCGGTCGTCGACCTGGGGTGTTTTCTTTTCGACACGCGCACGCGCGTGAACGATCGCTGCCGTCTGCTGGTGATGCGCCAGCAGGGCAGCACGGTAGGTCTGCTGGTCGATGAAATCGTCGGCCAGCGCAACCTCGGCGACGCGCAACGCGACGTGGCCGAGGCGGAGGGGGACGAGCGCCTCGAGCGTTTCGTCGACGAAGTGGTCACGCTGGACGGGCAGCGCATCGGTCTGTTCAGCATGAGCCGGCTTGCGCGAGCACCGGATTTTTTGCAGGCGGCGCTGTGACGGCGTCGTCGGGGTCATTGGCGAGGTTAATAGTATGAGCACGACATCGGGGGGCATCGGCAGGGAACGCGGATATGCATGGCTAGTGGCTTTGCTGGTACTGGCCATCGCATTCGCGGTAGTGGATTTCTTCCTGCTGAACCAGAAGAACAACGAGGATCGCCAGGCGGTCGGTCTGACCACCCAGGTGCAGGTGCTGTCGCAGCAGACGGCGAAGTTCGCGCTGGAGTCGGCCGGCGGCAACATCGAGTCGTTCAAGGAGATGGCCAGCACGCGCAACACCATCGACTCGGCGGTCGCGCGACTGACCAAGGGCGACGCCAAGACGGGCATGCCTTCCTATGCGGGCAACCCCGTCACCGGGCCCGGCGTGAAGGCGCTCAACAAGGCCTGGAACCAGCTCGACGCCGACATCGGCAAGATCCTGTCGAACAAGAGCCTCGTCATCGAGTCGTCGCAGGACGCCGCGACGCTGTCGGAACAGTTGCCCGTGCTGAACTCCTTCATGGAGCAGGTCAACAACATCCTGCAGCAGCACAACGGCACCAAGGCGCAGGTGTTCACCTCGGCCCGCCAGGAGGTGCTGGCCGACCGCATGCTTCGTCGCGTGCAGCAGATCCTGCAGGGCGGTGAAGGCGCGCAGCCGGCCGCCGACGGCCTGGCCCGCGACGCCCAGTTGTACGGCCAGGTGCTGGACGGCCTGATCAACGGCAACAGCGAGGTCGGCATCCGCGCCCTGAGCGACGACAACGCGCAGAAGATCCTGGCCACCATGAAGGAGAACTGGCAGGCGCTGGCCGATCCCATCAAGACCCTGATCGCCGCCTCGCCGACCCTGCAGGAGGTCAAGAGCGCCGGCAACCAGGCTTCGCTGGATTCGCAGACCGTGCTGCTGCGCGCCAACGACCTCGCCAACCAGATCGGCAAGCTGCCGGTGCAGCGCATTTTCCCCAACGTGTGGTGGGGCGTGATCGGCGCCGTGCTGGCGGTCATCTTCGCCC
>CAZBZD010000189.1:0-3784 GCA_964496295.1 uncultured Rhodanobacteraceae bacterium
CGAAAAACCGCGTTTCATCGAAACGGTACCCAAGCGCGGCTACCGGCTGATCGCGTCCGTGACGCCGCTGGACGACCCGGAACCGGCGAGGGCCCGGCCCTCGCGACGGCTCCTGCTGCCGCTGGCGTCGCTGCTGCTGGTGCTGCTGGCGGCAGCGGGCATCTGGCGGAGCCTCGGCGGCGCCCCGGAAACGGCCGCGACCGGAATGGCGCGGAAATCCATCGCCGTGCTGCCGTTCGACGGCGGCAGCGGCGACCGGAACCGGCGATACATCGCCGACGGGTTGTCGCAGGACCTGATCACCGCGCTGTCGCAGTTCGAGAACCTGAAGGTGATCAACCGCCATTCGGCATTCCAGTATCGCCACAGCAACCAGTCCAGCGTCGACATCGGCCGCGCACTGGACGTGGCATACCTGCTGGAAGGCAGCGTGCGCCGACAGGGTGACAGGGTGCGGATCAGTGCCACGCTGGTCAACGCCGGCGACGGCAGCGTCGTGTGGTCGCACCGTTACGACCGGCCCCACGAGGACCTGTTCGCGTTGCAGGACGCCATCGTCCAGGCCGTGGCCGGCGCGCTGGAAGCCCGGCTGCTGAGCACTCCCGGCGCGGTCGTGCAAAGCGACCGGCCACCGGGCGGCAGCATCGCGGCCTATGCCGCGTACCAGCGCGGCCTCGCCTATTTCGAGCTCGGCACGACCGCCAGTTTCCGGCACGCCATCGAAGCCTTCCGGCATGCCATCCGCCTGGACCCGCGCTACGCGGCGGCGCATGCCCAACTGGCCAGGACCTGGACCCGGCTCGGCACGACCGTCCTCGACGACGCCCGCGACACCGCACGGACCATCGTCAAGGCACGCGAGGCATCGGCAACCGCGCTGGCGCTGGACCCCGATTCCGCGCTGGCCCATGCCGCACGCGCCTTCCTGCTGCACCGGGTCTACATGGACTGGCACGGCGCCGAAGCGGAGTATCGACGCGCGCTGGAACTGGCTCCGTACAGCACCGTGGCGCAAATCGGGCTGGCCAGGGAACTGGCCACGCTGGGCCACGTCACCCGCGCCGTCACGCTGACCCGCAAGGCCCTGGCAAGCGACCCGCGCAACGCGGAGTCGTATTACTGGCTGAGCACCTGGCTGGCCTCGCTGGGTCGCCTCGACGAAGCCGGACAGGCAGCCCGTACCGCCATCACCCTGCAGCCCGGTTCGGCCATCTACCACATGCAACTGGCCATGGTCGCCACCCTGCGCGGTGACGCCGGGGCCGCGCTGGCAGCCGCAAGGCAGGAGCCGCCGGGACACTGGCACGACTACGCCGTCGCGTTTTCCCTGCAGATCGGGAACGACCGGGTCGCGGCCGGGGCCGCACTGGAAAGCCTGGTCGCCGATCATGCCGATTCGATGCCCTACCAGATTGCCGGCATCCATGCGCTGCGCGAGGAACCGGATGCCATGTTCCACTGGATGGACCATGCCTGGGAGCGGCATGACGGCAGCGTCGAGAGCGTGCTGTACGATCCGCTGCTCCTGCGTTACCGCGATGATCCGCGGTTCGCGGCGTTCTGCCACAAGATCGGCCTGCCCGCGAGCACCGATGCCGTGGCCTGGCGCCCGTCCGGCCGTCCCCGTCCCGAAGAAAGCTGACGCAGGCCCGGCTTTTCCGGGGCCGGGGGACCCGCGCGCGGCACATCACGGGGCGGAGAGCGCGTCGCGGCCCTTTCGTACCTTTTTCGTAGCCGACGCGGACCTTTTCCTGAGGACATGCCGCCCGCCCCGTGGCCTGATGGCCGACGCGGGCAGCCCGTCCGCGACGAGGAGGGAAAACACGCATGAAACATCTCGACACGAACATCCGCCGCCGCCACGCACTCGGCGCGCTTCTCGCGGCGTCGCTGCTGGCATTCGGCGGGGTTGCCGCGGCCCAGGCCCGCAGCGACACCGAAGCCGGGGGCAGCCTGGTCGACACGGTACGCCAGGTATCCGCCCGCTATCAGGACATCGACGTCGCCTTCGGCGAGGGTTACGTCCAGTCGCTCGGCTGCATCAGCGCCCCGGCCAGGGGCGCCATGGGCCTGCATTTCATGAAACATGCCTACGTGGACGGCGAAATCGACGTCCGCAAGCCCGAGATGGTGCTCTACGAGCCCATGCCCAATGGCGAATTGCGCCTGATCGGCGTGGACTACATGGTCTTCCACAAGGCCTGGCACGCAAACCACAAACTGCCGCCGTCGCTGGGCGGCCAGCAGTTTTTCCTGGTCCGGAGCCCGAACCGGTACGGCGCGCCGACGTTCTACATCCTGCATGTCTGGATCGAACGCAACCCGAACGGCGCCTTCGCGATGTGGAACCCGAACGTGAGCTGCCGGCACGCCAGGGACCGCTACGGCGACGCATCCTCCTGACCGGCCGGGCCGGCAGCGGACCGCGGATCCGTGCCTGACAGCGGGTCCGGCCCGGATGGTAGCCGTTCGAGGCTCCCCCGGACCGGACCTGCCTGTCGCGCAACACGCAGGAGCGGGCATCGCCCGCTCCTGCCACCTCCCGATACCGGCCGGCCCCGCGCCGGGCAAGGGCCGGCATCTTTCGCCCGCTCGACGAGCGCGACGGGACTACCGCAAGGGAAGCCCGCGCCGCCGCCACACGGCCAGCCCCAGTCCGGCGAGGCCCAGCAGCAACATCGGGAGCACCGCCGGCTCGGGAACGCTCGCCTGCGACGCGGCAATGCCGAACTCGCCGATGGCGAAACCCGCGCTTGCGTCGACACTGCTGATCGTGATGCTGCTCAGCAGCGAACCACCCGTGCCGTAGAACCCGAAATACGATGCACCGGCGAACCCCTCCACGCTCTGCGTGATCGACTCGCCCGTGCCCGCGGTCGCCGTGAAGTTGTATATGCCGAAGTTGTTCGGCTCGACATAAAAATAGAATGCCGCGGTATGGGCCGGAAGCGTCAGACCCAGCGACACTGCACCATGGCTGTCGTAGACGTCACCGATGTAACCGTGGCTCCAGGTACTCCAGCCGTCCCCTATCTCTGCATGCGTGGCCTGGATCGAGAACTGCAACGCTCCGCCGAGCGGGGACGCCACCGATGTCACGGAATTGCCCGTCGGCCGCGTGTCATCCGGGAACTGGGTCATCGTGTAGGGCCCCAGGGTCGATCCCGGCGCGGCCGTTCCGCCTGCTACCGCGATGACCGTGGCCCGGGCCGGTCCGCCCACGAAGACAAGCGCCGCCGCAAGCAGAAGCAACGGCACGGCGCGTCGGCAAATCCCCGACTGGTGCGCAGCCACGGCGGGGGACGGCAATGGGAATGCATGCATGGCAGAAACCTCCGGTGTCGATGGGGGCAACGGGCATCCATCCTTCGCGGTGGCTGGAGTATCCGTTTGCCTGTACTTCCGTAGCAAGCAATTGGCGCGCCAATACCCGCGAAAGCACCGCCATTCAACGACTTGCGGTTTGCGACCTGTTCGACCACATTGTCATTCGTAAACTTTTCCGACAGGGACGGCTGCACGGCCGGGGATCGGGAAGCCCCGTGCCGGCCCGCTGCCGGCGATCGCGCGGCGCACATGCCCGAACGTATTTGGGCGCGGCGATATCGCCGTTATACAGTGGGCGCTTCGCCCATCGCCGATTGGTTGCCATGCCGGACGCCCGCCGCTATTTCGACCTGCCCACCCCGTTCCGCATGAAGCGCGGCGGCGCACTGGAAGGCGCGCGCATCGCCTACGAGACCTGGGGCACGCTCGATGCCGCACGCGACAATGCCCTGCTGAT
>CAZBZD010000190.1:0-3782 GCA_964496295.1 uncultured Rhodanobacteraceae bacterium
AACGGATGCGGCAGACTTTGCCAACCGCGCCAGCCGTTGACGATGAACCCGCCCAGCGGCACCAGCAGCAATGCCCACCAGAAAGCCAGCATCAGGACGCCCGGCGTGGAAAAAGCCATGCGCCCGAACAGAACCGCCAACGCATAGCCGCCACTGAAAAAGGACAGCACGAACAGGTACACGGTGAGCACCACCATGCTCAAGCGGGTGATGTGCTGGTGGCCCACGATGCCCAGCAGCAGGGCCGCGATCAGCAGCATGCCGAACAGGGTCAGGCCGGCCATGGTCAGGGTGATGCCGAGAGTGATGCTGCCGTGATGCCAGCACGCCACGATCCAGGCCAGCACCGCCCATACCAGCCATCGGGTGACGGGCAGGCGCAGGCCAACATGGAGCATGCTGGCCTTGATGCGTGACGGAGCATCGAGATGCGGCAACAGGGCAAGCAACGGCAATTCCGCATTCGTCCGCGACCAGCGGCGGTGCAAGCCGAGCAGGGGCGAAAGGGACGCCAGGCAACCGATCGCCAGCATGGCCCAACCGGCAAGGGCAAGCAGCATGTGCCAGAGTGTGTGTCGGGCATCGGAATCGTCGTGAGCCACGAAGGCGACGAAGACCAGGCTGGCTGCCAGCACGAGCGCGCCGTACATGGTTTGTCGCCAATAACTGCGACGGGTGAGCGGCAACCAGCCGGCACCGAATGCCACGCGCAAACTGTGCCGGGGATGGCCCGGCCCGGCGCCACGAATGTCGGCTTCCGGTTGCAGCCAGTTCGGGCGCTGGCGGATGAGCCGTGTTTCATCCGTGCGCAGGGCAGGTGCCGACCGACCGTTGCCGGAGTAGGTGATGGAGAGTTGGCAGATCGACGGACGGCGCCAGCGCGAAAGCGGTATGCCGTTGATTGAAATCCGGGTCCAGCGCGCGATGCCAAGACACGCCAGGAGCGCGCCGGTCAGTGCCAATACGGGCAGGAAATTCGCGTCACCCGGTTGCGGCAGCCAAGCCGGACGCGTGATGGGCAAGTTGTTGAGCGCGGCGGGCGCCATGCATACGGCAAAACCGACATAACCCGGCAGCAAAGCCAGCAAGAAGGCGCCGGCAGCGGTGAGAAAGCAGGCGATACCGACAGTCAGACCCGGGCCACCGGCAAGCGCGAAAAGCATGGCCGGCAACAAGCAACTCAGTACGGCATAAAGCCCGAAACTGGCATACATTTGCACGGCGATGCCGGGCAGGCGCAATTCGCGCGCGGACAATGTCAGACGCAGACAGCAGGGCATCAGGTAAAGCCAGACCACGAGCACGGCCATGCCCGTGAGCAGGCCCGAAGTGAGTGGCCAAGCGGGGCCGACAAACGGTTTCAGCAACACCGCGCTGCCCAGCGTGAGTGCCAGGATGCAGAGCATGAACCACTGCCCGCCCTGATCCTGCGCCCGCCATGGCAGCACCAGCCATTGCCACGGATGGCCATGGCGTATGCGTGCAGCGGATGATACGGCCGGATGCACCATCGTGCTCACTCCGCCACCTCGACGAACAGGTCCTCCAGGCCCATCGCATCGAGGCGCGCGCCGGGCAGCTTGTCGATGTCGGGGCCGCGGCCGGCGCCATCGCGTTTCACTACCAGGCTGAGACTGCCGTCCTCGTGCCGGCGCCGGCTCAGGCTTTGTTCGGGCGCCGCGTTGGCCAGCGCGGCGGGCAACCACAAGCGCGCGTAGCGTTCCTTGGTTTCGTCCACACTGCAGTGGAGCAGCAGGCGGCCCTCGTGCAGGAAGGCGACATCGGACGCCACGCGTTCCAGGTCCGAGACGATATGCGTGGAAAACAGCACCGTGGTTCCCGACTCGCCGGCACGCAGGGCGATTTCGCGCAGCAGTTCGCGGCGTGCCACCGGGTCCAGCGCGGCGGCGGGTTCGTCCAGCACCAACAACGCCGGCTGCGAAGCCAGGGCACGGATCAGATCCACGCGTTGACGTTCGCCGGGCGACAATTTTCCCAGCACGCGGTTGATCGGAATCTGCCAGCGACTCAACATGGATCGGGCGAATCCATGATCCCAGCGCGGGTAGAAGCGGCTGAGGTAGTCGAACATCTGCTCGGCGGTCAGCCAGGCCAGCGCTTCGGGCTGCTGCGGTACGTAGGCGATGCGCTCCTTGATGGTATCGGAGAGCTTCAGTGCCGGCTCGCCGAACACGAAGGCTTCACCGGACAGCGGTATCAGCAAACCCAGCAAGGCGCGGATCAAGGTGGACTTGCCGGCGCCATTGCGTCCGATCAGGCCGAGCACGCTGCCCGGTTCCAGTGCAAGATCGACGTGCTTGAGCGCGTTGCTGCCTTCGTAGCAGTGGGTCAGGCCGCGTGCGTCGAGCGGCGCGGTGGTCACGGGTGTATCGAGTACGGCGTTCATGCGAGTGAGTTCTCCCCCAGCAAGGCGGCCAACCGTTCCAACACGGCTTCGGCCGGCAGTTCCAGTTCCTGCGCCTGGCGTACCAGGGCATCCATTTGCGGTTCCAGCAACGCCAGGCGTTGCCCACGGTCACGGGATGCAGTCGGTGTCGCGGCCACCACCATGCCTTTGCCACGCTGACGTTCCAGCAGGCCTTCGGCCTCGGCCAGATTCCAGGCGCGCGACACCGTCATCGGATTGATGGCATGAAATCCCGCCATCTCGCGTACCGATGGCAGGCGCTCGCCGGCCACCAGCTGGCCGCCGGCGATCAGACGCCGCAGCTGACCGAGGATCTGCCGATAGATCGGCTCGGCGGCAGCGGGCTGAATGGCGAAAAGCGATGCATCCATGTGTATCAATACAACAATACACAAGAGACAAAGTCAAGCCTTCCGCTTTCGCGCAGTCGTAGGAGCCTGCCCTGCAGGCGGTGATCGGATTATGCGAATAATCGGGCCATCGCCTGCAGGGCAGGCTCCTGTGATGGATTTCGAATGATGCGGGCCGGACAACAGACACGCAGGGCGGGCACTGCCCGCCGTGAAATCCGGCAATGGCGGGCAGTGCCCGCCCTACGCAGGTCTGCAGCGTGAAACGAGCGCCGGGGTCGAACGAATGCCCAGGCGCATCACGAGGCAGGTGCCGTGGTCAGGCGAACGCCGGGGGCATCAGCCGGCGGCGTGATAACGCTCGGCCGCTTCCACCTCGGTCTTCGAACCCAGGAACACCGGCACGCGCTGGTGCAGCTCGGCGGGCGACACTTCCATGATGCGCTGATGCCCGGTCGAGGCCGCGCCGCCGGCCTGTTCGACGATGAAGGCCATCGGATTGGCCTCGTACATCAGGCGCAGCTTGCCGCCCTGCCCCTTGGCCTGGATCTTGCTGTCCATCGGGTAGCTGAAGAAGCCGCCGCGGGTGAGGATGCGGTGCACGTCGGCGACCATCGAAGCCACCCAGCGCATGTTGAAATCGCGCCCGCGCGGACCTTCCTTGCCGGCCAGCAGGTCACCGACGTAACGCTGCATCGGCGTTTCCCAGAAACGCTGGTTGGACATGTTGACGGCGAACTCGGCCGTTTCCCCGGGGATCGTCGCGTCGCGGCGGGTGAGCACGAAGCTGCCCACCTCGCGGTCCAGCGTGAACACGTGCGTGCCGTGGCCAATGGTCAGGACCAGCAGCGTGCTCGGGCCGTAGACCACGTAACCGGCGGCGACCTGCGCGGTGCCGGGCTGCAGGAATTCGGCCGTGTCCACGCCGTCGGCATGGCCTTCGGGGCGTTTCAGCACCGAGAAGATGGTGCCCACGGAAATGTTCACGTCGATGTTGGAGCTGC
>CAZBZD010000191.1:0-3775 GCA_964496295.1 uncultured Rhodanobacteraceae bacterium
TTCGGGATTTCGGGATTTCGGGATTTCGGGATTTCGGGTAGGGCGGGCACTGCCCGCCGATGAAGGCCATGCCGACGGGCATTGCCCGACACCGAAATTTCGCCACTATGGGCGATCCGCGAACACCTTGCCGATTTCGTCCGCATCGAGGCGGCGCCACTGCCCCGGTTCCAGGCTGCCCAGGGGCAGGCCGCCCACGGCCACGCGGTGCAGCGTTTCCACCCGGTTGCCGGTTGCCGCGAACATGCGCCGTACCTGGTGGTAGCGGCCTTCGGTCACGGTCAGGCGCACGCGGGTGGGCGCCAGTACCTCGAGCGCGGCCGGTACCAGGGGCCGGGTTTCCGAGCGCAGCACCAGCGTGCCACTGGCGAACAGCTCGCCCTCGCCGCCACGCAGCGGTTCGGCCAGCACGGCCTCGTAGACTTTGGGCACGTGCGTGCGCGGCGCGATGATCCGGTGCAGCAGGGCGCCGTCGTCGGTCACCAGCAGCAAGCCGCTGGTGTCGCGGTCCAGCCGTCCGACACTGGACAACGCCGGCCTGCGCGCCAGCCAGCGCGGCGGGAAAAGCTGGTAGATCACGCGTCCCGCATCGGCGCGCGAACAGGTCATGCCGACCGGCTTGTGCAGCATCAGCACCATGCCCGGCGGCGGATCCAGCGGCTCACCGTCCACCCGCACGTCGGAGTGCGGCGGCATGGCATCCGGCTGCAGGACATGCCCGCCGGCATCCGTCACCCGGCCATCGCGGAACAACGAGCGCACCTCGCGCCGGCTGCCGTAGCCCAGGTTGGCCAGGTGGCGGAGCAGGTTCAACGTCGCGCCTCGATGACCTTGAAGCCGTCGCGTTCGGCCATCGGACGCACGGCGGCGAAACGCCCGCGCAACGTCGCCTCGTAGGCCAGATGCCGGTTGGCCACCATCAGCAGCCGGCCGCCCGGGCGCAACGCCGCGGCCGCCGACGCGATGAAGGCACGCCCCAGCTGCGGCAGGTCGGCATGGCCCTGGTGGAAGGGCGGGTTGCTGACGACGGCGTCGAAACGCCCGGGCAGGCCGGTCACCACGTCGTGCCAGTGCACGCCGAAGGACGGCGCCGGCGCACGCTCCGCGCAGGCCGTCTCCATGTTCGCGCGCGCCGCCGGCAGGGCACGGGCATCGGCTTCGTAGAGATCCACATGCTCCACGCGCGGACAACGACGCACCAGTTGCACCGACAGATAGCCGGCGCCGGCGCCGAGGTCGGCCACGCGGCCGGCGAGGTCCGGCGGCAGGTGTTCGGCCAGCAATGCCGAAGCCGGGTCGATGCGGTCCCAGGCGAACAGGCCCGGGCGTCCGACCAGTCCGTCCACGGTGGGACGCGGCGTGTCCAGCGCCAGCCATTCGCGTCGCGTGGCCGCGTCGACGGCGGCTTCCCGCAACCGCGCCCAGAACACCCGGCACTTGTGCTTGGACAGGTGCTGCAGCGGCCCGGCCAATCGCGCCAGGTCGGCCTGCGCCGAACGCGCGCCATCGTGGTTGGCCACCGCCGCCAGCACGATGCCGTCGGGAGCCGCATGCGCCAGGGCCCTCGCCAGCAGGGCGCGACGCGCGTCACGCTGGCGCGGCGGCAGCAGCATGACCAGGGCGAAACGCTCGTCCGGCGCGGGTTCGCCCACGCGCAGGCCGTGGTGTTCCAGCGCATCGGCGAACGGCTTGAAAGGCTGTTCGCACAGCACGTGCGCCGTGTTGCGCGCGCGCAGCGGAAAACCGTCGCGCGCGCCCATGAAAAGTACCCGGCCGGGCTTCGGCCAGGCCAGCATGTTGCGGTCGAACGGCACCATCAGGGCATGCAATGCATCGTCGCGACCGGCCAGTTCGGCAGCACCCATGGAACATCCTCGAAACTTCCGGGGACATTATGTCAGCACGGACCCGGACCGTTCGCCCGCAAATGCCCTCGAGCCCCCGACCTCGTCATTCCGGCTTCCACCGGGATGACAAACGGGTTGACGGGGCATGCGGGCTTCCGCCGGAACGGCCGGGCTGGCGCATGCCGCGAAAGCCGTCGGCCCGACCCCGGCTCTCGTGGCATGATGGACACCGAGCCTCCGCGGAGAGTCACGATGACGCGTCACCTGTGCCGACGGACCCTGGCCATCGCCGGCCTGCTGCTGGCGCTGGCCGGCGGCATGCTGATGGCCGCGCCCCGTCCCGCCGCCACGGCAGGCGACGGCTTCGTGGCGCGCATCGACATCGACGGCGCCATCGGCCCGGCCACGGCCGAGTACGTGCACGACGCCGGCCGGCAGGCCGACGAGGACGGCGCGCGCGCCATCGTGCTGCGCCTGGACACGCCGGGCGGCCTGTCGACATCGATGCACGACATCATCGCCGACATCCTGGCCTCGCCGATCCCGGTGCTGTGCCACGTGGCGCCCCGGGGCGCGCGCGCTGCTTCGGCCGGCACCTACATCTTCTACGCCTGCCACGTTTCGGCGATGGCGCCGGCCACGCACCTGGGCGCGGCCACGCCGGTCGCGCTGGGCGGGCGCACGCCGATGCCGGCGCCGGCAAGCTCGGCCAGGCCGGCCAGGAAAGCCACCCCGAACGCGGACGGCGCGGAACGGCACAAGGTGCTCAACGACGCCATCGCCTACATCCGCTCGCTGGCGCAACTGCGCGGCCGCAACGCCGACTGGGCCGAGCAGGCCGTGCGCGGCGCGGCCACGCTGACGGCCTCCGAAGCGGTGAAACGGCACGTGGCCGACTTCATCGCCGACGACACCGGCGACCTGCTGGCCCGGGCCGACGGACGCAAGGTGGATGTCAACGGCAGGACCGTCACCCTGCACGTGGCCGGCCTGCCCGTGCGCGACTACGCCCCCGGCTGGCGCACGCGGTTCCTCGGCATCATCACCAACCCGACCATTGCCTACATGCTGCTTCTGGCGGGCATCTGGGGCATCATCCTGGAAGTGTTCCATCCCGGCATCCTGTGGCCGGGCATCGGCGGCGCCATCTGCCTGCTGGTCGGGCTTTACGCCTTGCAGATGCTGCCGGTCAACTATGCCGGCCTGGCGCTGATGGCGCTGGGCGTGGGGCTGCTGGTCGCCGAAGTGATGGTGCCGAGTTTCGGCGCGCTCGGCATCGGCGGCGTCATCGCGTTCGTGGTGGGGTCGATCATGCTGCTCAATACCGACGTGCCCGGTTACGGCGTCAATCTCGGCGTCATCGGCGGCATCGCCTTCAGCGGCATCGCATTGCTGGGGCTGGTCCTGTGGCTGCTGATGCGGTCGCGACGCGCGCACGTGGTCAGCGGCGAGCAGCAGATGCTCGATGCCAGCGGCGAAATGCTCGAGGCCGTGCGCGCCGGCGGCGAAGCCTGGGCACGGGTGTACGGCGAGCGCTGGCGCGTGCGTTCCGACAGCGACCTGCCCGCGGGAGCCGAGGTCCGCGTCACCCGGCGCGACGGGCTGCTACTCTGGGTGGCACCGGCACGACCGTCTCAACACGACTGACAAGGTTCGAGGGAGCCCATCATGTTCGGATTCATCGGCGTCATCGTCATCATCGTCCTCGCCTTCCTGTTCGCGGCGATCAAGATCCTGCCCGAATACCAGCGCGGCGTCGTGCTCACCCTGGGCCGCTACACCGGCACCAAGGGGCCGGGGCTGATCCTGCTGGTTCCGGTGATCCAGCGCATCATCCGCGTGGACCTGCGCGTCAACGTGATGGACGTGCCGCCGCAGGACGTCATCACCTACGACAACGTGTCGATCCACGTCAACGCGGTGGTGTA